>JBAZZY010000022.1 GCA_041658565.1 Actinomycetota bacterium
CCCGTCAGCGCCGAATCAACGAGGTCGGCGCGAAAGCGAAGATCCAGCCGGAGGTCGTCGTGACGAAGACACCGCTGCCTGTGGCGGCAATCCCGCCCGCCGGGTAGTCGTTGAAGAGATCGTCGAGAAAGCCCGTCGGGGGTAGCGGGGCTTTCCAAATCACGCGCGACTTCGAAAGAAACACCAGCTCCTTCTCGTCGTCGCTGTAGTAGCCGCGGACCGGGTCGTCGTCCGTCGGGTCGATCAAGAGATAGTGGGTGAACGGGACCGCCTGCGAAAGCGTTCCCTTCTTCAGCCCATCAATAGTCCATCGGCGGAAGCGCCCGTGCATGGAATCGAACGTGTAGAGCCTCCCCGCCGCAAACGTGCTGGCGGCTTCGTCACTGAATCCCGGATTGACGACTCGTCTCGACATGTCGCGGCCCGATTCCGGATCTAGTACGTGCAGCACGAAGGTGCCATCCGTCTGATCCTCGCCTACCACCAGAGCTCTCTGCGTGAACCGGATCGCACTGAACCCACCCGAGACATCCTTCTCGCTCCCTCTGTGTCGCCACAGCAGGGATCCGTCTTCCACACTGACCATGTCTACGCCAGCGTCCGAACTCACGGCGAGTCGTTGCCCCAGCCGCACGAAGTTGAGGTTCTCTCCACTGACATGCTTGCTCCAGATCGCCGACCCGTCGAGGCCAACCCGCCAGGTGTTGGGCAGGGGGCCACCGCGATTCGAGAGGGATGAGAACGAAAGGCTTAGGATGACCGAGTCCCCAACTGCGCGGACGTACGCAGCCAGTGCGTCAGCCGCAGGTCGGACAAATGCCCAACGCAGCACGCCGTCCTGAACACCCATTGCGCGCATGGTGACTTCTCCGTCACGCACGTACGAGATCAGGACTAGATCGCCGATGATGTACGGCACGGACGGTGCGACGCCATCGTGGTTGTGGTCACGAGGCGGTCTGTACTCCCACACGAGCCGCCCAGCGTTATCGAACGCGTACGTCTGGTGCAGGGAAGACACGAGCACGCGCCCCGAAGCGGCCACGGGTTGCCCCAGGGCGTCGTTGGCGTCGTATGACCACACCTGGGTCAAGGGTGGTTGAGGTCCCTCGGCCCAGTCGAGCTCACCGATGGTGCCGTCCTCGTATGTGAAGCGCTCTGGAGTGAGATCGATCGCGGGGGGCTTGGTGTTGGCCTGGCAGCCCGAGGCAACCAGCGCGAAGCCAAGGGCGACCGCGAGGCCCCTCCTGCCTTTCGCTATCCGCATGATCCCGACTTGTTCGAGGGCTGATGTACCCATCTCTCATAGCAGATGTTGAATGCCGCCTCCTCGGTAACGATGCCCAGCGGCGGCTGCTTGTTGGCACCCCAGAATTCCCCGTGGTTAGCGTTCACTCTCCACTCGGAATTGGATTCGGGAGCACCCTCGATGGCTCCGAGCGTCTTCTCACCGAGCCGACGGAGGATTGGCCCCCACCCTTCGGTGGGGGTCTTCCCGTACTCTCTGAAGTTCTCCCACCAGTCGAACCGGGGTCTGGGCGCGCCGTTGCGGAACCAGGTACCGCCGTAAACCAGTCCCACGGTCGGCGAGGCCATCGTGTGCAGATAATCGATCGCCGCCCCGGAGTTCGCGGCGAAGGCCGCATCTAGGCCGCCGTACGAATGGCCCACGACGTTGCACGCCTGCCAGGGACGCTTGCCATGAAGGGTGCGACAGCCGTTTCGAAGGCCCGACGCATCGGCCTTCCACCACTCCCATGTGCTTCGTCGCCCGAAGTCCTTCACGAGACGGGGCCATGATGGCACACGCGTGTCGTACTCGTGGAACTCCTCCGGCCTGCCTCGGTATGACCCTACGATCTCGCGCTTCACTGCCTTCTCGAAAGGCATGTAGTAGCTCGGTGCCTGCTCGAGGCTTACGCCCATGCCGTGCATCAAGACCGTCGTCTTGTAGGCGCCAGTCGGGTCCCCGTAGGTTGTCGGGTTGTCCCCCGCATACACATAGGAACTCTCCGACGCATCGGCGTCCGCCGGGTCGCGCGAAATGAAACGTCCGAGGCCGTCGGAGGCCCACATGTTGCAGCGCCTTCCTCCAACACACACCAACGAGAGTAGGCACCATCAAGTCGCCTCCATCGGAGGTAACAAACCAGAGTTTGTCCTCAGACGGCGTAATGATCGTACCCGGCTCGAAGCCAACATCCGCGCCCGAGGAGAGCCGAGGAACCGGACGAGCCGGTTTGGCGGGGCGCCGCTGCGCGAGGACCGGCGCGACGACTTAGTACGCGGCCTCGTCGACCCCAAGGTCGACACGCGTTGTGGCGCCGGCCCTGACGCGTGCGTGAACGCAGAAGGTGCCCTTCTCGCATTGCGCACCGAGCGTAGGAGTGCCTTCTTCCTCGACGAGAATCGTGTAGAGGCCGGCGGTAAGCACCAGTTTGTACGTGCCGTCGGAACGCGACGTCGTCGTTCGCGCGGGACGGCGCGTGCCTTCGTAGCGGACTCCGTCGAAGTCGCTGGATCGCAGCGGCGGCGCGTACGCGAGCACCCGGCGGACGACGCGCTCGTCCCTACACGAGGTCGGGGTGTCGTCGGGAGCCGGCATGCAGTTGCCCATTTGCGCGGTGACGGAACCCAGGACGAGGCCGGTTCGAGGGCGAGTCGCGCGGGGAGAGATCGCGCCCAGAGGAGAGCGGCGCGCCGGGGCCGCCGTTGCACTGCTCGGCGCGTGCGCGGGGGGCGTCGGTTGCAACGTCGGGCTCGCGCCCGCGCAAGCAACGCACGCAAGGGCGAGTGCTGAGCTACAGATTCGGAATGGGGCAGACCGGAACCTGACACGGACCCGCCCTGTCGCGTACGAACGCATTCGACGTCTCACCTTCTCCCCCAGCGACGAGGTTACCGGCGAGCGAATCGAACGCCACGAAGCGACCGCCCGTCGAGGTCGCGGACATGCCGCTATTCGCGTCACCCGGGTTGCCGAAGTCGTCGACCGAGATCATCTCGATCGTCCCGGCCGCGAGATCGCGAACGAAGATCTGAGACCAACCGTTTCCCGGCCGCAGCGTCAGATTGCCTGCCTTCGAGCGAAACGCCACCGACGCGCCCGTCGGATCGATCGACGGGCGCCCGCTGATCCAGTCGCCCTGCAGCCCGGCGACGTTGGCGGATACGAGCGTCGTGCGTCCGGATGGAACGTCGCGGACGAAGACGTCCGACGTGCCGTTCGCGTCGCCGGCGACGAGGTTCGACGCGTCCGACGAAAACGCGATGCGGTCGCCCAACGACGACATGCTCGGCTCCAGGCTGTGCGAATTCCCCTGCGCGCCGCCCGAGCCGACCGAGACGCGCGACGTCACGCCGAACTTCCGATCGCGCACGAAGACGTCATAGGCGTCGTTCGTGTCTCCGCTGACGAGATTGGACGCGGCGGACCCGAATGCGACGTACCGCCCGTCCGACGACAGCGGCGCCGGACCGATCGCGGCGTCGTTGGCCGCGCCGCCCGCCGGGGCGCCGGACACGACTTCCGTCGTTCCCAGCTTCCGGTCGCGCACGTAGATGCGGCCGCCGTTCGACTCGTACGAAAGGAAGCGCCCGTCCGCGGACAACGCGGGCCGCAGGCTCACGCCCACCGCATGCGATTCCAGCGTGGTCACGCGGGTTTCGAGATCGCGCACGAACACGTTGATCCCGTCCGGCGGCTGTGACGCGACGAGGTCGGATGCGACGGAGACGAACGCGACGTACCGGCCGTTCGCCGAGATCCACGGCATCCAGCTCTGGCCGTCCCCGGCGCGCCCGAACGGCGCGACCGACACCAGCCGTGTCATGTTCGTCGCGGTGTCGCGTACGAACACGTCGGACGTTTCGTTCGAGTCACCGCTCGCGATGTCGTCGCCGTCGGAGCTGAACGCGACGAAGCGGCCGTCGGCCGAGATCGACACCTCGTCGGCCCAGCCGCGGGCTTGCGTTCCATCCCACGCGACCGACACGAGCGCCGTCGAGCCGGGGCTGACGCCCCCGGCGCGCGCGCCCGTCGTCGCGGCGCTCAGCGCGAGCACCGCGACCAGCGCTGCGTTCTTTACGGACACGTCAGCGTCGACCCGGTCGGCGTGCCGGACAGCACGACGTCTTTCGGTGTGGAAAGGATCGCCTTCTGGTCGAAGTAGTAGCACTTGAAGGCGGTCCCGCCGGCGCCGTTGAAGATCGCGCGCTTCTGCCCCTTCGCGAAATCAGTGGTGTTCACTCCGATGAAATACAACGGGCTCGACGGGTTCACCTGCACGAGACTGCCCGCACGATAACCGAGCACCCTCAAGGAACGCGGGCACGCTATGAGCGCGCGCATACACATAGGAACTCTCCGACGCATCGGCGTCCGCCGGGTCGCGTGAAACGAAGCGCCCGATCGACGCGTCGTAGTACCTCGCTCCCATCTGGTAGAGAACCCCGTCAGCGCCGAATCAACGAGGTCGGCGCGAAAGCGAAGATCCAGCCGGAGGTCGTCGTGACGAAGACACCGCTGCCTGTGGCGGCAATCCCGCCCGCCGGGTAGTCGTTGAAGAGATCGTCGAGGAAGCCCGTCGGGGGTAGCGGGGCTTTCCAAATCACGCGCGACTTCGAAAGAAACACCAGCTCCTTCTCGTCGTCGCTGTAGTAGCCGCGGACCGGGTCGTCGTCCGTCGGGTCGATCAAGAGAAAGTGGGTGAACGGGACCGCCTGCGACATCCGGCCCTTCTGCAACCCCGCCGTGGTCCAACGACGAAAGCGACCTTCAACGGGATCGTACGTGTAGAGCCTCCCCGGGGCGTAGGCATAGAGATTGCCTTCGTCGGAGGCGCCGGGGTTTACCGCGCGCCGCGCGAGGACCCGACCCGTCTTCGGATCGAACACGAGCAGAACCAACTCCCCGGTGTCCTGGTTCTCCCCAACTACTAGACCCTCTCCAGCAAACGCGAAGGCGTCGAAGTCCGACGTATCGATTTGGGGCCCCTTGTGGCGCCAGCGCAGTGCCCCATCCTTGACGCCGATCATGTCGACGCCTGCGTCGGAACCCACCGCGAGCAGATCGCCCCGGCTGACAAAGTTGAGGTGCGTCCCGTTGAAATGCTTGCCCCAGATCTCCGACCCATCCAGACCAACGCGCCACACATTGGGAAGTCGCCCACCTCGGTCCGACAGCGACGGGAACCCGACGCTCAGGATGAGCGACTCTCCTGCGCAGGCCCAAAGAAATGTTGCAAGTCCCTGCGGCGCGGGTCGCGTGAAGGTCCACCGAAGCTTCCCATCCTGCAGACCCATCGCACGTATCGTGACCTCCTCGTCACGCACATACGCAACCATGACCTGACCACCAAAAACGTAGGGCACAGACGGCCGCACGCCGTCGTGGTTGTGGTCACGGGGAGGACGAAACGCCCATGCAAGCCGCCCGGCGTTGTCGAAGGCATACGTCTGGTGCATCGAAGACGCGACTACGCGCCCCGAAGCGGCGAAGGGTTGCCCCAGGCTCTCGTTGGCGTCGTATGACCACACCTTGGTCAAGGGTGGTTGAGGTCCCTCGGCCCAGTCGAGTTGATTGACCCTGCTGTCTTCGCGGGTGAAACGCTGTTGAGTGAGGTCGATCGTGGGGAGCCTGGTGTTGGCCTGGCAGCCCGAGGCAACCAGCGCGAAGCCAAGGGCGACCGCGAGGCCCCTCCTGCCTTTCGCTATCCGCATGATCCCGACTTGTTCGAGGGCTGATGTTCCCGTCTCTCATAGCAGATGTTGAATGCCGCCTCCTCGGTAACGACGCCCGGCGGCGGCTGCTTGCCGGCACCCCAGAAGTTGCCGTGGTCAGCGTTCACTCTCCACTCGTAATCGGATTCGGGAGCACCCTCGATGACTCCGAGAGTCTTCTCGCCGAGCCGACGCGTCTTGCTTCGAATCGCTGCGGTTCGGGTCGAGTTCCGTCGCAGTGCTCGCTTGAGCCTCATGTCTATCCCCCCGCCACATGCCCAAAGACACGAGGCTCGCGGCCGCGAGGGGCGCCGGATGGCGAACCCGAGGACGATGTCTGAACCTCGGGCGCGACGGTAACTTCAAGTGTCTCTTTCGTCCATCAACAGCGGACCTACCCGTCGAGCCGGCGCACACCTGTCGTCGAGATTCCCTGCAGCAGCGCGCGCGCGCTGCCGTGGCCGGGGATTACGGCGTGGGGTGCGATCTCCACCAACGGCACGAGCACGAACGCGCGCCCGTGCATTCGCGGGTGGGGAATGATCAGGTCTTCGTCGGCAACAACCTCCTCGCCGACCAACAACAAGTCGATGTCGATGGCGCGCGGGCCCCATCGTTCCTCACCGGCCCGTACTCGCCCCAGGGCGGTTTCGATCCCGACGCAGCGCTCCCACAACTCGCGCGCGCTCAGGCTCGACTCCACCGCGACGACTTGGTTGAGAAACGCGGGCTGGCCTTCCGGGCCGCCGACGGGATCGGTCTGGTACACGGCCGAGCGCGCGATGACGCGAACCTTTCCCCAGTCGAGCGCTTCGACGGCCGCGTTCAGCGTGGCACGACGGTCACCGAGGTTGGCTCCGAGCCCAAGGTAGGCGACGGTCAACGGATCGGACCGAGGTCCTCACGCGACCGCGTGATCTCCACGGCTACCTCGTCGACTTCCTCGGCCAGAGGCGCCTGCGGCTTGGCGACGCGCACCCACACGTCTTCGACAAAGACGTGTTCCAGGACAGTGCGCGCGATGCGATCCGCGAGCGTCTCGACGAGCGAGTACTCCTCGCTGGAGACGATCTTGGCGATCCGGCGAACGAGTTCCTCGTAGTCCAGGGTCGCACGCAGATCATCGGTTGCCGCCGCCGCGCGCGTGTCCATGCGGGCGGCGATGCTCACAACCAACGGCTGTTCCTGCGCGCGCTCTTCCGGCGTGACGCCGATGTGCCCTCGCAGCTTCAGGCCGCGTACCTCGATCAGGTCGGACCCGTCCATCACGTCTCCCGTCGGCCGGCTTCGCCGGCACTCGCTCTCAGGATCGCTTCCACCATACCTGCCACGCGGCGCATCGGCAGGACATCGTGGACGCGAATCACCGCGGCGCCGGCCACCACGGCCATGGCTACAGTCGCCGCGGTTCCCTCAGTCCGCTCATCCACTCCGACGTCCAAGGTCTGCCCGATGAATGACTTCCGCGAAGTCCCGGCAAGGACCGGATACCCCAGACACCGGAACTCACGCAGGCGCCGCAAAAGCACCAGGTTGTGCTCGCGCGTCTTTCCGAACCCGAAGCCCGGATCGATCAGGATTCGCGCGGGATCGACTCCGGCGGCAACCGCCGCGTCGGCGCGGTCGGCGAGGAACCCGTACACCTCGCCGACGACGTCGCGGTAGGTGGGATCTCGCTGCATCGTTCGCGGATCTCCCAGCATGTGCATCAGCACGATCGGCACGCGGCGATCGGCAACGAGCGAAAACATCTCGGGATCGGCGCGCCCGGCCGAGACGTCGTTCACGATCGAGGCGCCTGCATCCAAGGCGGCGGCGGCGACCGACGCTTTGGTGGTGTCCACGCTGATCGGGACGCCGGTCTTGGCCGCGAGCGCCTCGATGACCGGAACCACCCTGGCCGCCTCGTCGCGCGCGTCCACTGGGTCGGCACCAGGTCGGGTGGATTCGCCCCCCACGTCGAGCAAATCGGCGCCCTCTTCGACGAGCGCGAGCCCGTGCTCGACGGCGGCGGCGGCATCGAAGAACCTCCCGCCGTCACTGAACGAGTCCGGCGTGACGTTGACGATCCCCATGATGTGCGCGCGCTGCGACAGCGGAAGAACTCGTCCACCCCAAACTAGGTTGAGGGCAGGGGCGTTGTGTGCGCTCAGTGCTTTCTTGAGCGCTGTGTAGACATCCGGAACGCGCGGCGTCCATGGGGGATCGTCGAGGTTGGTCGCGAGCACCACGAGTGCGTCGCCGATACGCACACAGCGCACGCCGGCCGCCGTCAGCTCGGATTCGGCCTCGGTGGGAAGCGCGAGATTCTCAACCATCACCGCCCACTCGGTCACGCCCAGTCGGTCGACGGCCTGCCTGATTCCCTGCAGATCCCGAGGCAGGAACGAACCGACTCCGGAGAGGACGCGAAGCGGCTCGAAGGAAGCGAGGACTCGCGCGCGCACGGGCACGGCTTACCGCCCGGCGCGCGCCAGCGCGGCCAACTCGGCGCGCGCGCCGGTGTCGTGCTCGAAGACGCCGCGGGCTTCGGTGGTGACGGTGACCGATCCGGGCGCGCGCGCGCCGCGGATGGTCATGCACAAGTGCTCTGCTTCGACCAAAACGAAGACGCCGGCCGGCGTGAGCGCCGCTTCCAGAGCGTCGGCAGCCTCGCGCACCAATCGCTCTTGAACTTGCAGGCGCCGCGACAGAACTTCCATCAGGCGCGCGATCTTGGACAACCCGGTGATGCGTCCATCGGGGCCGGGCAGGTACGCGACCGCGGCGGTTCCGGTGAACGGCAACAAGTGGTGCTCGCAAATAGACACAAGAGGAATCGAGTGAACCATCACCAATCCGCGCGCGGTCTCGGAGGCCAGCGGCTGCAACAGCGACACGGGATCAACCGCGTAACCGGAGAACAACTCACCGTAGGACTCGGCAACACGGCCGGGCGTGTCGGCGAGCCCGGCGCGTTCGGGGTTCTCGCCGATTCCCTCAAGAATCAGTCGTACGCCGCGCGCGATCTTGTCGGCATCGACCGTCGCCGCGCCGCGTGCTTCCGCGTGCGCTTCGGAAGCCGAAACGACAAGGCGGGGTTCGAAAGTCATTGCCGCAAGTCTACGTCCGTGGGGTGCTACTTGGTCCCGCCGGACGAACCCGGGTCCGCCTGCGTGCGGTGAATCGGAGCCGCCGGGGCCTGAGGCCGGCTTCCGGACACGCGGCCGCGATTGCCGTCGGCATCGCGCGGCGGCCGCTTCTGAACTCCCTCAAGGAGGCGAGTCAGTTCGTCCTTCTCGACGGTTTCGTGTTCGAGCAGCCCCTCGACGATGTTGTCGAGCACATCCCGGTACTGCACGAGGATCTCGCGAGCCTCGGCGTAGGCCTCGTCGAGCAAGCGGCGGATCTCCTTGTCGATCTCAAAGGCGACGGCGTCCGAGTAGTCCGGGTGCGCCGCGAAGTCGCGCCCAAGAAACACCTGCTCCTGCGCCTGCCCCAGCGCCATCGGACCAAGCCGCGTACTCATGCCGTACTCGGTCACCATCTGGCGCGCGACCTTTGTCGCACGGTTGATGTCGTCCTGAGCCCCGGTCGTCGGGTCCTCAAAGACCAACTCCTCAGCAACGCGACCGCCGAGGAACATCGCCAACTCGTCGATCAGCTCGCTGCGGGTAATCAAGAAACGGTCCTCGGTCGGCAGCGACAGGGTGTAGCCGAGCGCGCGACCGCGAGGAATGATCGAGATCTTGTGGACGGGATCGGCGTTCGGGAGCGCGTGGCCTACGAGCGCGTGGCCTCCCTCGTGGTAGGCGATAACCCGCTTCTCTTTATCGCTGATGACGCGACTGCGACGCTCCGGTCCGGCAACGACGCGATCGATAGCCTCCTCCAGCTCGGCCATCGTGATCTCCTTGTTGCCGCGCCGGGCCGTCAAAAGAGCCGCTTCGTTCACGACATTTGCCAGATCGGCTCCGGTGAATCCCGGTGTCCGGCGCGCAAGGATCTCCAGTTCGATCCCCTCGGCAAGGGGCTTGCCGCGCGCGTGGACGTTCAGGATCGCCGTGCGCCCTCGGAGATCGGGTCGGTCGATCACGATCTGACGGTCAAAGCGCCCCGGGCGCAGGAGCGCGGGGTCCAGGATGTCGGGTCGGTTGGTCGCCGCGATCAGGATGACCCCGGTACGAACATCGAAGCCGTCCATCTCAACGAGAAGTTGGTTTAGAGTCTGCTCGCGCTCGTCGTGGCCGCCGCCGAGTCCGGCACCACGCTGGCGGCCGACGGCATCGATCTCGTCCACGAACACGATCGCCGGCGCCGCCTGCTTGGCCTGCTCGAACAAGTCGCGCACTCGCGCAGCCCCGACTCCGACGAACATCTCGACGAAGTCCGACCCCGAGATGGAGAAGAACGGCACGCCGGCTTCGCCCGCGACGGCGCGCGCCAGCAAAGTCTTGCCCGACCCGGGCGGTCCGTACAGCAGGACACCCTTGGGGATCTTCGCGCCGACCGCCTGGAACTTCGCCGGGCTCTGGAGGAACTCCTTGATCTCCACCAGTTCCTCGACGGCCTCATCCACGCCGGCGACGTCTTTGAAGGTCACCTTCGGGGCTTCCTTGGAAACCTGCTTCGCGCGAGTCTTGCCGAAGCTCATGACCCGGTTCCCACCGGCCTGCGAGCTGTTCATGATCCAGAAGAAGAAGCCCACGATCAACAGGAAAGGCAGGAAGTTGAACAGCGTCGTCAGCAGCGCGTTCCCGCCTTGCGCGTCCACCTTGATGGAAACGTTCGCGTCGCGCAGCTCGTCGACGAGTTCGTCGCCGTAGTCCGCCAGGAACGTCGCGCGGTAGCTACGACCGTCGGCAAGCTTGCCTTGGACGCGATCGTCGCGAGCGAAGAACTCCGCGTTGCGCACGTCCCCGGCCTTGACCCGCTGCAGGAACTCGCTGAAGGTCAGATCAACCGTGGTCGTCTTTCCGGAAAAACTGTTCATGACCACGATCAACAAAAGGAGCAGTACGACGACGTAGACGCCCGGGCCGCGAAGCCAGCGCGACAGCGGCGACTTGCTCGACGGCTTGCGTCCGGTTCCGAAGGATGGCATTAGTTCTTATCTCTCTCCGTGAAACTTTACTTGTCCGGACGGGTCAACGCGCCGGAAACCGCGAACATGCCCGGGGTGTCCAAGAGCCGTCGCAGACCCGCTACGGACGTCCGAGAACCGTAAGGCGAACGCCCTGTCCGTCCCGCAGCCCGAGCCCCTTGATCACGTCGAGAGGAACCAGGAGCGCAGGTGCCTTGAGCGACCCGTGAACCTTCCCGGTGAAGTCGGTCCCGCGCAAGCTGGCGCGCACCGATTCCCCCGGGCGAAGCCCGAGATCCGCCACGACCTGCTCATCGAGAGCGATCCTCCCGTAGGTCGTATTGGCTTGAGTCGCCATTGTGAGCATTGCCCGAAACGTTCTGGCCACCGATCACTCCTCGTAGGCGTGCGGCTTGAGTGTACCGACGTATGGCAGATTTCGGTAGCGCTGCAGATAGTCGAGCCCATAGCCAACCACGAACTGCGGGGGCATTGCGAACCCGTGGTAACGGATATCGAGTGCGACTTCCTGAACATCCGGCTTGGTCATGAGCGCACAGATCTCCAAAGACCTCGGGCCACGACCGCGCAGGTTGCTGAGCAAATAGGACAGTGTGAGCCCGGAATCCACGATGTCTTCGACGATTACGACGTTGCGCCCGCCGATGTCCAGATCGAGGTCCTTGAGGATCCGAACGACGCCGCTGGTCCGAGTGGAGGATCCGTAACTGGACACGGCCATGAAGTCGAACTCCGCGGGAACCGTGATGGCACGAGACAGATCAGCCATGAGCACGAAGGCGCCCTTGAGCACGCCGACCAGCAACAGGTCGGCGTCACGGTAGTCCTCTGAAATCCGCTTGCCCAACTCGGCGACCTTGACTTGGATCTCGTCCTCGGTCAGCACCACGGACTCGACGTCCGGATTCACCTCGGTCACTTCAGTCCTCCTCGACCGACAGCCACAAGAACCGTCGCGTTTGTTCGGTCACCTTCGCGCGATCGTCCATCCGGTGCCCGACGACCCACAAGATCACGCCTTGATCATCGACGACCAATGGAACTTCCGCGCGCCGACCCCCCGGCACCTTTTCATCTGTGAAGAAGTCTCCGACCTTCTTCGCGCTCGTCATCCCGATCGGCCGGAACCGGTCGCCGGAACGCCATCGCCTCACGCGCAGAGGGAAGGTAACTCGGTCCGCGTCGAACACGCATGCCACCAGTCCGTCCGGCCACCGCTCCGGACGATCTTCGCCGAGCACGGCCCGGGCGTGCAGCCCCCAAGCCGTCAGATCCGTGCGACCCGGGACCTCTAAGCCGGCTGCGGCGCGCGGCGAGGACGGAGAGGGGGACGGGCCGACGACCAGGACACCATACTCGACGAGCGCACTCAACCGGCCGGGCAGATCCAGGCGCGCGCCGGTCCGGCCGTCGAGCGCGAGCGCGCGCACAGCCTCGGTCTGCTCGGCCGTCAGGGTTGCGTTCCCGGCGCGCGCCAGCAAGCGAACCGCCCGCCGTTGCAGCGCGGGGGGAATCTCGCGAAGCCGCTCGATCCGTACCCGACCTCCGTCGGGTCCGGGTTCGACCCCGGCGGCAGCGGCCGCGGCGCCGTCGAGGTACCGATCCTCATCCCGCAGCACGTCGGCGGCGCGCGCCAGCGACTCGGCCACGCGGGCGTCCAAAGTTCCAGAAAGCATCGGCAGCACGCGGTGCCGGACCACGTTTCGAAGGAAATCGTCGGTGTCGTTCGTGGGATCCATTCGCGGCCGCAAGCGCAGCGCCCGACAGAAGGCCTCGACGTCGTCGCGTCGCACGTCGATAAGCGGACGCACGTACCACCAACGGCGCGGCGGGATTCCCGACAAGCCGCGCCGACCGGCGCCGGCAAACGCATTCATCACGACGGTCTCGGCCTGATCGTCGAGCGTGTGGCCGGTGGCGATCCGCGTCGCTCCGATTTCGCGCGCTACCTCGTGCAAAAAGCTACTGCGGCGAATGCGGGAGGCCTCCTCCGGGGAGCGCCCGCGCAACCGCTCCGTCGAGTCGGCCACGCCGGCGGTCACCGGGAGCCCCAAGCGGCGCGCGTGACGAACCACGAAGCGCGCGTCGGCTGAGGAGCCTTCGCGAAGCCGGTGGTCGAAGTGCGCGACATGCAGTTCCAGCCGGTACACCGGCGCGAGACGGATCAGCGCGTGTAGAAGAGAAAGCGAATCAGGGCCCCCGGAAACCGCAACCAAGACTCGCTCGCCTCCGGAGAGCAACTCCCGGTCGTCGATGGTGCGGCGCACGCGGGCCACGAACTCACCCACCGTGCGCGCCTCCGCCACGAGATCCTCTACGCGCCGGTTCTCACGAGCCACGCCTCGGGATCGCGCATCTCCTCAAGGCTCGGCATGTTGTCACCGTCTGCTTCCCAAACGCGATTCACCGCGCTCGTTCCCGCGCGATCCGCAACCTCATTGCAGAACTTCTCTCCAAGGACGTACTGCTCGTACTTCATGTCTAGTCCGATCGCGCGCTGGAAGACCCTCTCAGGACTCGAGGTACTGCGGCGACGCGCTTCGAGCGCGCCCTTCATGTGCGCGTAACTCGGGATCTGGGATTCACCCAAGCGATTCATCACGAACGTTCCGTGCCCTTCGACGATGCACATCAACGCCTGCATCTCGGCCAGCACGCCGCGCTGCTCATCGGAGAGCAGCAGGTTCATCACGTTCGCCGCGCGCCACCCTTGCGGGCCGGAGAGAAGCAATTCCTTGCCGCGCTCGACCAGTCGTCGCATGCGCGCGCTGTCGAGATCCATCGCGGCAAATGAGCGCTCGACGAGGCCCTTGACGCGCGCGCGCAGCCACGGCACCGCGGTGAACTGCGTGCGATGGGTCACTTCGTGAAGCGCGATCCACAGTCGAAAGTCCCGCGGCGCCAGCGCAAGGCGCTGTTCGGCCTCGACGATGTTGGGACCGACGTAGTAGACCTTCCCGGCGCCCTCGGTCGTCAGGACAAGGTCGTACTGCCCGAGGACCTTTTGCGACAGATACCCCAGAAGGAGTCCGATCTGCAGGCCGACCGCGGCGCGCGTCAGGCGGCGGGTGACGGCCGATGGCCCTGCAGCGGCGGCAAGGCGTTCGGTGACCGGAGCAAGCAACTCGCTGAATCCGTCCAGGTTTGCGCGGATCCACGCGCCGCGGCTCAGCACGATCGGGTCGATCGACTCAACTGCAGGACTCAGACCGGTGAAGTCGCGAACGAGTCGATCCGATAGACGAGTGAACTCGATGAAGTCCTCCCGGGCCTGCCGCCTGAACCCTGCCGTCGTCGACGGCCCGCTGCCGCCTACCCTGCCGCCGACGCGCGCGGCCAAGTCCCAGTCGATTAGATCCGATGAACGAGTCAATAGAAACCGCCCTGCCGGGGCTCAGCCCTCACGCTTAACCGGAACACCTTCCGGATGACCTTGTCTGTGCTCCACCGTGTCGAATCCTCGCCGCTGGAACAAGTACATCCCTGCCGTGAACAGCAAGTACAGCCCCAGAACCGCAATCGAGGCTTCCGCCACACAAACATGCCACGGAGCACAGAGCCCGCCTTTAGGAGCGGGTTTGGGTGCGATCGGATTGGCCGCATACGACGGCACCGCGACCAGCAGCGTCAGTCCACCGGCAACGATCATTGCGCGAACCAAGCGGCCGAGACGGATCATGGCCGCGGAATCGTAACACAGGCCCCCCGAGGTTCCGCCGACAAAGGTCGGATATCGAAACGGGGGCGCGCACCGCAGAACCGACTTCCGAAATGCCCCAATCACAAAGGTCCATAGCGAAAAGAATCCTCGCCCGGTCGTTTAACTCCAGCAAGTGACCTGTTAAACTTCTGCGAGCATTCGAGAAGGAGTTCACAAGTGGATGATGTTCGCTTTGAGTGGCAAAAGGACGGTTTATGCCGTGGGGTTGAACCGGAAGTCTTCTTCCCGGTTTCGGAAGAGGACGCGTGGAGAGCCAAAGAGATTTGCACCATCTGCGGCGTCCAGGAGTCTTGCCTCGTCTACTCCCTGTCGAACCGCGAGCGCTACGGCGTTTGGGGCGGCATCACGGAGAAGGAGCGGCTCGACATGTTCCGTCGCGGGGCTGCGCAGCGGGTCGTCGCGGAAGCACTGACCGAAGCAGGTTAGAGCCGGAGGGGGGATTCGAACCCCCGGCCATTCGATTACGAATCGAATGCTCTACCCCTGAGCTACTCCGGCAGCGGCGCCGATTCTAGCAAGCAAGCGGAAGCCAGGAATTCGCAACGCAGCACACAACGCACCACGATCCCCGGGAATCCCCGGGGGTCTTTCATTTTCTTCGACCGCGCGGGCAAAGACGTCCTTGACCGGCCGTCCGGGACAGGCGGTCGGAGCATCCCAGGATGTGCCCTGCACGCTTGCCGCGCGAGCAATCCAGACACGACGAACTCCGCCGTGGTTGAGCGGCAACATGGCGCGCGACCGCTACGGGGCCGCGGGTTCGAGGGCCGCCGCGCGCGCAACGTCCTCCCGGCGCGCGAGGAAGTCGGCGAAGTCCTCGTGGGGTTCGCGTCCCTCGACGAAGGACCGCAGCAGGCCGATGAGAGCCGGCGCACCAGAGCTGGAATCCGTCCTCGGAGCCCAGCCGTACCGCCGTGAACCCGATGTCGCTCGTCTGCGCGTGCGGCATACACGTGTGGCAGCCGGCGACCGAGATGTTCACACGGCGCGGCAGACGCGCGTTGTTGCGCCCGGCGCGCGCGAGGAAGAAGTCGTCGAGGGCGAGCACCGTCGGCCACGTGTCGAAGACCGCGTCTGCGGCGACGCCGGAGTGCGTGCATGCCACGATGTTGCGGACCGTGTGCCCGCAAGTGGAGCGCGTGGATAATCCGAGACCGGAGATCTCGCCGAGCGCGCCGCGCACGAGGCGGCTCGGCACCGAGTGCAGCTCGAGGCTCTGGCGCGTGGTGATGTGCGCCTCGCCGTCGGCGAACTCGTGGGAAATCCGGCGCATTCCGCGAAGTTGCGGCGCCGTCAGCCTGCCTCCGGGGACGCGGATGCGGATCATGTGGAGGCCCGCGGTGCGCTGGCTGCACACGCCGGACAGCTTGAGACGGTAGAACTCCTCGGCCGTCAGCGACTCATAGCCCTCACGTTCGAGCCTCTCCAGGTCCGCGTCGAGACCTTCGCGCTTTACGCGCTCGAGGTCGGTCTTCTGCCGCCACAGCGGTTGGGTCGTTGCGTCGATGCTCGCCATCCGGACTCCTTCGTTGGATGACGCTCACGCTAGCGATCTCATGTGTCGTCGCAGTAACGACTTGTTTACGGGCGGTGAACACTCGGTAACGATCGAGTCGCCGAGGGTTTATGCGATGTTCTTGCGCACGAGGCCGGCGAGCTATTGTGCGCCGGTGCCGAACGCGGTGCGCTCCCACCGCGCGCGCGCCTCGACCCCTCCAATGCCTCGCCGTGAGCGCACTCGTCTTCGCGAGTGCGCGCGCGGCAGGCCATTCCTCCGAGCCCTCAAGTGGGGCGACCACGCTAGGTTCGCGTACTTTGCGGTGGGCGCGCGCGAGCTGGCTGGTCCGGCGGGGAAGTAGTTCAGCGGTACGCGCGCGCCTGGATCTCGTACAACTCGGCGTAGGTCCCGCCGCGCGCGACCAGATCCTCGTGCGATCCTGCTTGGCTGATGCGGCCGTTCTCGACGACAACGATGAGGTCGGCCATGCGCACGGTCGAGAACCGGTGCGAGACGAGAACCGTGATCGCGCCGGTGTCACTCGCGGCGCGGCGGGCCGCCGCGGCGTAGCGCTCGAACAACGCGTGCTCGGTGTCGGCGTCAAGTGCGGCGGTCGGCTCGTCAAGCACGAGCACCAAAGGGTCCTCGCGCATCATCGCGCGGCCGAGTGCGAGCTTCTGCCACTGGCCGCCGGAAAGATCAACTCCATCGTCGAACGACTTGCCGAGTTGTGACTCCAGACCCTTGGGGAGAGATGCGACGACGTCGCACGCCGAGGCGCGCGTGAGAGCAGTCTCGACGGCACCGGTGTCCTCGACGCGCGCAAGATCTCCAACGCCGACGACTTCGCGCGCGACCAGCTCGAAGCGCGCAAAGTCCTGGAAGGCGCTCGACATGCGCGCGCGCCACTGTTCGACGTCGAACTCACCGATGTCGGTTCCGTCGAGCGTGATCCGGCCCGACGTGGGCTCGTAGAAGCGGCAGAGGAGCTTCACCAGCGTCGTCTTCCCGGCGCCGTTCTCTCCGACGATCGCCAGTGTTGCTCCCAACGGGATGTGCAGATCGACGTCGCGCAGGATGTCGATATCGGTCCCGGGGTATCGGAACGAGAGGTTTTCGAGGTCGATGCCGCGGGCGATGCGAATGGGAACCGGCGCGTGCGCGCTGGGACGGTGCTCCTTCGCGTAATCGATGAGCCACACGTAGCGCGCCGCCGCTCGCATTGTGTACATGAGGAATCCCGTCATGTGGACCACTCCGGTAACCTCGCCGTTGACCTGTCCGGCGAGCTGGATCGCGAGCACGATGCCTCCGATGGTGATGCGCGGGTCGTGGTGGACGGCGAGCGAGACGACGAAGGCAATCGCCCCCGCGTACCCGAGCCCGAAGATCGACCATCCGAGCGCCTCCAGCCCGGAGGCGCGCACGCGTGCGCGCGTTTCGACCCGGTTGCTGTCCGCGGCAAGCGTGGAGTAACGACGCACGACCTCGTCACCGATGCCGAAGATGCGCATCTCCTTGGCGGGCGGCGCGGTCGTCGCCAGGGAGAACATATGCGCGATCCCGCGCCGGGGCTCGGCGAACCGCTCCTCTTCGGCCATGAGGATGCGCTGGGCACGCGCGGTCGTCCACACCGAAGGGAGAGCGAACAGCGGAACGAGCGCAAGGGCCGGATGCAGTGAGGCAAGCAGCCCGACGGTCGCAATGACTTGCATGACCGCCCCGATGCTCTGCACGATGGAGTTGATCGCCTGGGTGAGCACCGCGCGCGCGCCGCGCAGCATGGAGATCTGGTCGAGGTACTCGGGGCGCTCGTGGTGTTCGATGCCGGGAACCGCAGCCGACAGCTCGATCAGGTGGGCGTCGATCCACAGATCGGTTCGTTCCTGGAGACCCGTGCTCAGGAGGAAACTCGACAACGAACACGTGTAGGTGATCGCAAGCGTGACGCCGATCGCGACGGCGACCCAGAGCGCGCGGCCGAGGTCCTTTCCGAGCGCGGCGTCGATGAGAACCTTGGTCCACCAAGCGAAGACCGCGTTCCCGATCGGACCGGGGATCGACAAGACCAGCACGGCGATCGTGCGCCCCGGCGCCGCGCGAAACGCGGCGGAGAGAACGACGCGCGCGCTGCGCGTCCATCGCACCTTCGGTGTGAACGCGCTCATGCCCCGGCCTCCGACGGCTCCGCGGCCGGCGTGTCGCTGAATCGCCCGGCCTGTAGGCGAAACATGCGCGCGTAGGCGCCGTCGCGCGCTATCAACTCGTCGTGCGTCCCTTGTTCGGTTACGCGACCGTGCTCGAGCACGGCGATCCGATCGGCGCGCCGCACGGTGGAGAAGCGGTGCGAGACCAGGATCGTCGTCAGGCCGCGCGTGAGGTCGAGGAACTGGTCGAACAGCTCGGCCTCGGCGCGCACGTCGAGGTTCGCTGTGGGTTCGTCGAGAACGAGCACACTCGCACCGCCGGAGACGGCGAAGAGCGCGCGAGCGAGCGCCACGCGTTGCCACTGACCGCCCGACAGGTCCGCCCCGTCGGTGAACTGTCGCGACAAGACCGTGTCCCAACCCTTCGGCAGAGCCTCGATCGCCTCGGCGATCCCCACGCGTCTCGCGGCCGCGCGCACCAGTTCGAGATCGTCGGCGCGCTCGATCGCGCCCCACCCGACGTTGTCGCGCGCGCTCAGCGCGTACTGGACGAAGTCCTGGAAGATCACGGCGATCCGCCGGCGCCACTCGCGCGCGTCGAGATCGCGCAGGTCGACGCCGTCTATCGAGATGCGCCCGGCCGACGGCTCGTACAGGCGCGCGAGGAGCTTTACGAGCGTCGTCTTTCCGGCACCGTTCGGTCCGACGATCGCGAGGGACTTCCCGGCAGGAACAACAAGATCCAGTTCCCGGTACACGTCGGCATTCTGCCCGGGGTAGCGGAACCCGATGCCGGCGAACGTGATGTCGCGGAGCGGCATTTCACCCGTCGCGCACGCGGCTTCCGCGTCGCGGCACGTGGTCGCCTCGCCGGCGAGGCGCGATTCGAGTGCAAGCGCATGCGGCACCGCGGCGACCCCGATCGCGACGTCGAGGTCGGCATTGGAGGGGTTTCCGAGGACGAACATCCCCATGATCGCCTGCGAAAGCACCGCGATCGTCCCGATGCCGATGTCGCCTTGGATCGCCGCGTGCGCGATCACGCCGAAGGCGATCGTGTGAAGCAGCCCCATCAACGCCATGCACCACGCGTACGCGGCGTAACCCCCGGATCGCTCCCTCCAAACTTCGCCCATCGCGCTCAGCCAGTGCTGCCGGAATCGGTCGCCGACCCACGCGCGCAGCCCGAAGATGCGCAGTTCCTTTGCGGCGCCGGGTCCGAGCGCGAGATCCCGGAAATAGGATGCGCGCCGAAGCGAGTCGGTGCGCCCGATGGCGACGTCCACGATCTTCGAGATGTCGGCGCGGAGGCGACGCCGTGTGATCACGTGACCGGCGACGAGCAAGACCGCGAGCCACCACCAAGAACGCGCGACCAGGATCGCGCTGGCCCCGCCCGTCACGTAACGCGCAATGATCTCGCCGAATCCGGAGACTGCTCCGCCCGGAGTGAAGTCGCCGGGGCCGACGCCGCGCGCGAGCGACACCTCGTCCAAGAGCGCCGGATCCTCAAGATGCGAGATGCCGGTGGGGCGCAGGAGCGCGCGCATCACGCGCTCTCGCAAATGGATGTCGAGCCGGCGACCGAGGACAAGTCCGAGGAGAGTTCCGGCCTGCTCGATCACCTGACTTGCGACAAAGAGCGCGGCGGCGAGCACGAGCAGCATGATCATGCGCCGGCCGGGAGCCGACGCGAATCCGTCGCGCGCGACTTGGGGAACTGTCTCCACGAGACGGCCGGTCACGATGAAGAACGCGGGTGTGAGAAGACCGCCAAGAAGCGCGCGCACCGCCCAGGCGGCGGTCAAGGGACGGCTCACGCCTGGCAGGAGCCGCAGAGTCGCCCAACTCGCCGGCGGTTGCCGCAGGAACGCCCGAATTCCCCGCATCAAAGGCATTCAACTCGCATCACTCGGCCCGGTCAAAGCACGGCTGTGTCGCGACGATCGAGCCGGATCATGCCGCGCGACTGGTGTCTCGAACCGCGGCCGTGGGCAATGAGCGGACGTTGCGTGGATGGCCGAGCCCCAACTCGCCCTTCCTATTGGTCGTGCGGGATCACTTCGAGCACCGCGGCCATCGCGCGCAAGCGCTCGAGGTTGGTGGTTTCGGTGATTCCGGCGACGACCGGCCAGTCCGACACGACGATCCCGGCGACCGTCAGGCCGCGCGCGCGCGCAACCTCCAGCGTGAGCGCCGTGTGGTTCAGGGTTCCAAGTGCCGGGCGCGCAACGATCACAACTTCGCCGCCGAGTGCAGCGGCGAAGTCGGCTGTGTCGTATTTCGGCGCAATAGGAACCAGCAAGCCACCCGCGCCTTCGACGATCAGCAGATCGCAGCCCTCCTCCAACGCGCGCACATCGGCAACCAGGCGGTCGGTGTCGATCGTCGCGCCCTCCAGCGCGGCGGCGACCTCGGGAGCGAGGGGTTCGGCGAAGCGCAGCAACTCGTGCACCTCGATCCCTGCGGCGCGCACCACATCGGCGTCGGAACCGGCCTCGCCCGGCATCAGGCCGGTCTGGATGGGCTTGACGTAGCGGACCTTGCGCCCGCGCGCCTGCTCGGCGCGCGCCATCCGCGTGCATGCGATGGTCTTGCCGACCCCGGTGTCGGTCCCGGTGACAAAACGGATCATCACGCGTCCTTTGCCGCGCGCGCGAACGCATCCAGCGCGAACTCGATCTGGGAGTCGGTGTGCGTCGCCATGGTGGTGGCTCGCAGCCGCGCGGTTCCCTCCGGAACGCTCGGCGGCCGGATCGCCGGAACCAGCACTCCTGCGGCGCGCAAACGTTCGGCCATCGCTATCGCGGCCGAGGCTTCGCCGACCAACACCGGCACGATCGCGGCGGCCGGGTCGAGGACGTCGAAGCCGCGCGCGCGCAATCCGGCCGCGAACGTCGAAGCGTTGGCGCGCGCGCGGTCTGCCAGGCCGGGCTCGGCCACCAGCACTTCCAAGGCCGCTTGGGCAGCGGCGACCGGCGAAGCAGGCAGGGCCGTATCGAACACGAAAGGGCGCGCGCGGTTGCGCAAGAACGAGATCAAGTCGGCGCTTCCGGCGACGAACCCGCCTGCGGCGCCGAGCGCTTTCGACAAGGTTCCGACGATCGCGTGCACGCCGGCTTCGCACCCGAAGTGCGCGACTGCGCCGCGTCCGCAGGGGCCGACGACTCCGGTCGCGTGAGCCTCGTCGGCGATCAGGATCGCACCTTCCGCCTCGCACACCTCGGCCATCCGAGCCAGGGGAGCAAGGTCGCCGTCCATCGAGAACACGGTGTCGGTGACCACGATGCGTCGGCGCGCGCCTCGGTTTTCGGCCAGCAACTCCGCGAGGTGCTCAACATCGCAGTGCCGGTAGACCCGCACCGCCGCGCGCGACAATCGAACGCCGTCGATGATCGAGGCGTGATTCAACTCGTCCGAGAAGATCATGTCTTCGCGTCCCGCGAGCGCAGCAAGCACCCCGAGGTTCGCCATGTACCCGGAGCTGAACAGCAGCGCCGCCTCGGTCTGCTTGAAGTCCGCGAGCATCGCCTCCAGATCGTCGTGTAGCCGAGTTCCGCCGGTCACCAGGCGCGCTGCGCCGGACCCTGCCCCCCAGCGGCTCGCCGCTTCCGCCGCGGCGTCCACAACCCGCGGATGGGTCGCGAGACCCAGATAGTTGTTGGACGCGAGCAGCAGCAGGCTGCGCCCGTTCTGGATCACCTCGGTGTCGGGTGGGCCGTCCACCGCGCGCACCGAACGCAACAAAGAAGCGGACTCCAACCCGGCGAGTTCGCCGGAGACGAAATCGAGCGAACCGCTCACGCGGTCACCGCGTCGATCGACTCTGCAGTGATTGAAACCAACCGAGTGAGTTCTTCTCTTGAGATCGCGAGCGGCGGCATCAACACAACGACGTCGCCAAGGGGCCGGATGATTGCGCCGCGCGCGCGCGCCGCGCGCGCCACCGCGGCGCCCATCTGCAGCGCTTCGTCGAACGGCTCTTTGGTCGCACGATCGGCGACGAGTTCGATCCCGACCATCATGCCGCGGCGACGGATCTCTCCGACATGAGGATGCTCCGCAAGCGGCGCGAGCAATTCGCCGAGCAAGACCTCGATCTCGGCAACGTGCTCCAGAGTTCGCTCGCGTTCGAACACATCGAGGTTGGCGAGCGCGACCGCGGCGGCGAGTGGGTTCCCCGAGTACGAATGTCCGTGATACAGCGTCTTGTGTTCCTCGGGCGCGCCCAGAAACGCGGAGAAGATCTCCTCGGTCGCAAGCGTCGCCGAAAGCGGAAGGTACCCACCGGTGATTCCCTTGCCGACGCACATCAAATCGGGCTCGACGCTTTCCTGCTCGCAGGCAAACATGGTTCCGGTGCGGCCGAACCCGGTGGCGACTTCATCGACGATCACCAGGATTCCGCGCGCGCGCGCGATCTCGGTGACGCGGCGCAAGTGTCCGTCGGGCGCGGTGACGATGCCGGCAGCGCCTTGTACCAGCGGCTCGATGATCAACGCGGCGACACGATCACCCTCTGAATCCAGCACGCGCTCCAATGCCTCGGCGCACGCAACCCCGCACGACGGATACGTCTTGCCGAGCGAGCACCGGTAGCAATACGGAGAGGGAATGGACGCGGTCGAGAACAGCAGCGCGCGATAGGTCTCGTGGAAGCGATCGATGCCGCCGACCGAGACCGCGCCGACGGTGTCGCCGTGGTAGGCGTTCTCCAGGCGCACGAAACGGTCGCGCGCCTCACCTCGGTTTCGCCAGTACGAGTACGCCATCTTCAGCGCGACTTCGACGGCAGCGGCGCCGTTCTCGGAGAAGAACACCCGCGTGAGCGCGCCGGGGGCGATCGCGACCAGACGCCCGGCGAGTTCGATCGCCGCCGGATGAGAAAGCCCGAGGAACGTCGAGTGCGCAAGTTTGCCGGCTTGCTCAACCAAAGCGGCGTCGAGCACCGGATGACGATGACCGTGCACGTTCACCCACAGCGATGACACTCCGTCAATGTATCGATTGCCGTCGGTGTCGATCAGCCAACATCCCTCGCCCCGCTCAATGATCGGAGCGTCGTCGTCCAGCCATGCCGACATCGGCGTGAACGGGTGCCAGACGTGCGCGCGATCGACGGCACGCAGCGCGCGCGTCCGATCGAGCGATCCGTTCACGGCGCGAGCGTGGGAACCGGCGTCGGCGGAAGCGTCTGCGACCCCTCGCCGTCAACGATGAGCCGCCCTTCCCCGGGACCGTCGGCGATCGGCATGCCGAGCGCATCGAGCATCGCGAGGTCGTCCTCGGGCGCGCGCCCGATCGTGGTCAGGTAGTTTCCGACGATGAGCGCGTTCGCTCCCGCGAGCATTCCCATACCCTGCAACTCGCCGAGGACGCGTTCGCGCCCGCCGGCCAGTCGCAGCCACGTCGATGGGAACACCAAGCGGAACAGCGCGATGGCGTGTAGTGCCTCGCGCGCAGCCATCAGCGGGTACCCCTCGAAAGCGGTGCCGGGCTGCGGATCGAGCAAGTTAACCGGAACTTCTTCGGGTTCGAGTTCTGCGATCTCGAACATGAAGTCCACGCGCTGCTCGATTGTTTCGCCGAGACCGATGATTCCGCCGCAGCAGATCTCCAGGCCTGCCGCGCGCGCCATGAGATTGGTATCGAATCGATCTTGCCACGAATGGGTAGTGCAGATCGTGGGGAACATCGCGCGGCAGGTTTCGAGGTTGTGGTTGTAGCGCTTGAGTCCGGCAGCCTTGAGGCGCTCGGCCTGCCCGGGCTTCAGGATTCCAAGAGACGCAGCGACATCCAAGCCGGTGTCGATGCGCACAGCCTCGATGATCTCCATCACGCGCTCGAGCATCCCATCGTCGGGCCCCTTGACCGCCACGACGATGCAGAACTGAGTCGCGCCGACTTTCTTGGTCTCGCGCGCGACCTCGAGCACCTTGTCCGGGTCGAGCATCGGGTAACGCTCCACTTGCGTCTTAGAGAACACCGACTGCGAGCAGAACCCGCACTCCTCGGTGCAGTTACCGGACTTGGCGTTGACCAGCGACTCCAGTTCGACCTGCGGCCCCTTGTAGGCCAAGCGCACCCGATGTGCCAGGTCGATCAGTTCGGGCAGCGCCTCGGACGGCAAAAGCGCAACGTCGAGGACTTCGCGCCGGGTGAGGCGACGGCGTTCGGTGAGAAGGGCATGGTCGGCGCGTGCAAGCGGCATTCAGTTCCTCCGGGTCCGGGGATCCCGGGCAGGGTACCGAACATCGCAGGAAACAACGACATCGGCCGGTTCAGGCCGGGCGCGCGCGCGGAGTTGAAAGGTCCATGAACAGCGCCTCGACGGCCAGGGTTGCATCCACGTTGCGGGCGAGCGCGCGCCGCGTGGCATCGACGCGGCCGAGCGCCCAGACCAACCACGCCGGATCGGTGACCTTCGAGGCGCGCGCCAGTCGCTCGCCCATCTCGGCGTTAACGAGCACGTCGGTCGAAGCGCCGGTGCCCGAAAGCAGAACGTCCCGATAGAACGAGTGCATGTCGCGCAATGCGGAGTCGTAGGCCTCGGTACGGCGGCGGCGCGCCTCACGCTTGTGGCGGTCCTCGATGCGCTTGCGCGCTGCGCCGCTCCCCCGGCCTTCTCCGAACGCATCCAGCGTGCGCGCGAGTTCCTCTTTGTGCGCCTTGGACAGCGCGGCTGCCGCGGCGTCGGCTTCGGACTTCAACTCGGCCGCCGCGCGCACCGCCTCGGCCGGACCGCCGCGCACCAAGCGTCCGGGGAACTCCAGGTGCCCTCGGCGACGCTCCGGTGCTTCGGGGTCCTTCACGAATCGCAACGCGGTGGACAAGTCACCGCCGGTGCGCGCCGCCCACTCCGCGTCGGACGGGTCGGCGCCGTGATGCTCGACCAGCACCCGACGAATCTCGCGGGGGCCCAGCGGGAAGAAGTCCACACGACGACAGCGCGAGACGATGGTCTCGGGCAGATCCTCAGGCGACGCGGTGACAAGCACGAACACCACGTCGCCCGGCGGCTCCTCCAGAACCTTCAACAGCGCGTTCGCTGCCGCGGGATTCAGCCGGTGCGCGTCTTCGATCAAGAACACCTTGACTCGACCTTCGTACGGCGAGCGAAAGGCGTCCTGACGAACTTCTCGCACTTGTTCGACCAGAATCTGCGCACCGTGCGGAACGATCATGTGTAGATCCGGATGCGTACGGCGCAGAATGCGCGCGCACGCGTCGCACGATCCGCATCCGCCGGCGGCACAGTTGAGCGAAGCGGCGAGTGCGATCGCCGCTAGTTCGCGCCCGACCCCTTGGGGACCGGCAAATAGGTAGGCATGACCGACGCTGTCCGAAGCGATCGACTCGCGGAGTTGGCGAACCGCCGCCTCCTGGCCCACCAGCCGCTCCCACATATCCAATCCGCCGAGCTGCGCCATGCTCACTCCGCACCTAGGAACGGCAGCAATGCGGCACGAATCTGCCCTTGGACCTGCTCGACGGTTCCCGACGCATCCACGACCGAGAACCGGCTCGGGTATTCACGGGCCAGGTGCAGATACGCCTCCCCGACCTTTCGGTGGAATGCCGCGCCTTCGTTCTCCATCCGATCTCCTCCGGCCGATCGGTTCAGACCGACGTCGGAATCCAGGTGCAACAAGATGACCAGATCGGGCAACAGCTCATCGGTCGCCCAGGCGTTCAGGCGCAACACGTCCTCCTCGCCGAGGCCGCGCACCACACCCTGGTATGCAATTGACGAATCGATGTAGCGGTCGCTCACGACAACCGAGTTCGCATCGAGCGCCGGTCGGATGACGGCGGCAACGTGCTGGGCGCGCGCCGCCGCAAACAGCAGCGCCTCGGTCTTGGCGTCCATGCCCTCGGACCCAGGGTCCAGCAAGATGTGCCGCACCTGCTCCGAGATCGCAGTGCCGCCCGGCTCGCGTGTGACCACGACATGGCGTCCGCGTTCGCGGAGCCACTCGGAGAGCAGCGACATCTGTGTTGACTTCCCCGCCCCCTCGACGCCCTCGAACACCACGAACAATCCGGCGCGCGCGCCGCCGGCAACGAGCGCGCGCCCGGTGAATCGCAGCCCGGTGAATCGCAGCCCGGTGAATCGCAGCCCCGTCAATCGCGCGGTCCCCGGACGGCCGGCGGCCTTACGCAGCAGACGAACCGCCTGTATGCCCGAGGCAACAAGGAACAGCCCGCCGGCCCACAGGACAATCCGCGATCCGGCGAGATCAAAGATGTAGTTTTCCGTTCGCACCACATGGTCTCCGATCGCTCCGGCCGCCAGCGGCCAACCCGCGAGACCAACGAACAGCGAAAGCTGGATGCCTGTATACAAGGTCGCGAACGTGCGCCCGCGCAGACGATCGTCGGTTCGCTCCTGAAGCAACGTGAAGATAGTCACCCAGGCGATCCCGGCCCCGAAGCCCGCAAGAAAAGTGATGGGGAGCGCCGGACGAATCGAAGTCATGCTTGCGACTCCGATTGCCGCCAGACCCCCCAAGACCAGCCCCGCAGGAAAGATGCTCTCGCGACGACGCCGTCGAGCGATCGCGCTGGCGCTGATCATCCCACCGACGAGCCCGAACCCGACGGCGACGATCAGAGCCCCCCAGGCCGCCTGCGCGCCGGCCTCGCTCCCGCCGGCGAGTTTGCCCGCGAAGATCGGACCGAGCGAGATGATCGCACTCCCACCGGAGAACGCAACCCAGGCGCTCACCACCAGCGTGCGCACAAAAAGGTCCTTGCGAATGAACCGGAATCCTTCAAACAAGTCGCGGAAGGGGTTCCAGCTGCCGACGGACTGGTAGGCACGCTTGGTTCGCATCAGGTGCGCAGGGAACGTCGCGATCATCGCCGAGGAGAACAGGAACGAGGCGGCATCCACAAAGAAGGCCAGCGACACCGGTTGGGTTCGCAGCACGCTGAAAGCGTCGAAGCGAGCAAGCAGCGACGCCGGGATCGCCAACACCGCCACAAGCGCCCCGCCGAGGGGGAAAGTGGCGTACGTGGTGATGAGCGACAACTGGTTGGCCGTCATCAACTGACTCCGCTCGACCAGGTTGGGCACGGTCGCGTCCTTCGAGGGAGCCCACAGCAGACTGAGGATCTCCATGGCCGCCGACACTGCGTAGACCTGCCACAAGTTGTGCGTGAACGGGATGGTCGCGATGAGCGCCGCGCGACACAGGTCCGCGGTGACCATCAATCGCCGGCGGTCGAACCGGTCGGCCAGCACCCCGGCAAACGGCCCGAAGAAAAGCCCCGGAACCACGCGGAACAGCAGCACACCTCCGACGGCGAACTCCGGCCGGCCGGACATGTTCTTGACGTAAATGGTCAGCGCGAAGACCCCGAGCCAGTCCCCCAGGCTCGAGACCGTGGTGACCGCCCATAGACGTCGGAAATACCGGCGCTGCAGCAGGCCGAGAATCGTCGATGGCCGGTCGCCGAAAGGGCCGCGACCGTGCGCTGATTGGTTTCCCATCGGAGCGCGGCAAGCGTAGCACGCGACCCGAGTGGCCCTCCGACGCCCGGCAGGTACGATGTGCGCCTCGTGGAAGAGATGGTCACACGCCTCGTCGAGCACGGCTACATTGCACTATTCGTGCTGATGTGGATCGACACGATGGGGCTACCCCTGCCGAGCGAGATTCCGTTGCTATTCGCTGGGTTCCTGATCTCGGAGCAGCGGCTCGATATCGCGCCGGCGGCGCTGGTCTCGGCGGCCGGAGCCCTGGGCGGCTCGCTGCTCGCCTACGGCGTGAGTCGTCGCTACGGGCGCGCGGCGATCTTGCGTTGGGGACGCAAGTTCCTGATCACCGAGGAGCACTTGCACCATTCCGAGCGCTGGTTCGAGCAGCGTGGACCGGCGGCCGTCTTTGTGTGCCGCATGATCCCGCTCGCGCGCACCTTGATCTCGATCCCCGCGGGAATCGCCGAGATGAACGTTCCCCGATTCGCCGTTTACACGTTCACGGGCTCGCTACCGTGGGCCTTCGGTTTGATGGGGCTCGGCTGGGCGCTCGGTGCGAATTGGGAACGCGTTCTCGGTCACTTCACGCTCGCATCCGCCGCAGTCGGACTCACGATGCTGGTCGCGACCGCGGTCTGGTACCTCAGACGGCGGAAGTCCGCGTCGGGGCGCGTGCCGAGCTGACACCAACGCCGGCATCCTCGCCGGCCGACCAAGAAAGCCACGCAACCGCCGGGTACAGCGCAAGGATCGCTCCGGTGAAGAACCCGGAGTCCTCCACGAACAACGCCGCAAAAGCAGCCACGGCTCCGCCGGCGACCGCCGCGCGCACCTGCGACGGCGCCGCGTGCGTGCGCGCAGCCCAAACGAACAACGCGACCAACACCACTGCCACCCCCGCGAACCCGGCGAACCCCGCCACGCCGCCGGAGGCAACCTCCCGATAGTCCAGCGCCGCGCGATCGGCGATGAACCTCCAGGCCGCGCGCGCGCCACCGGACCGCACCGTGTTGAGCGCGCGGCCCCCGTGGCTGACGGGCGTGCGCGCGTCGGCGACCAGTGCCAGGCCGAACCCGGCGACCGCAGCGACTCCCGCGACGGCAAGGTGCGGTACGCGAACCTTTCCGGATGAGCGGATCCCAACGGCGACTCCGGCGCCCAGCACAAGTGTGAACACCGCCACGAAGTTGGCCCCCAATTGCGGCGCCCCAACGACGACGGCCCCCGCCAGACCCGCGACGACAAGAACTCGGGCCGACACGCCCAACAAGGCTGCGCCGGCGACGGCGCCGCCGGCGACGAAAGCAGCCAGATGATTGCGCAGGCCGAAGAACCGCCAGGAGTTCAACGGATCGCCCCACAACGACAGGGCAGGCTCGGCGTCGGGGCGCATCGCCGCCACCGCCGCAAGAACCGCGACCACTGCGGCGGTTCCGACAAGCGCGCGTCCGCAGAACCGCCGCGTATTGCGCGCAGGCCACACGCCCCCGGCCGCAAACGTCGCCAGCACGACGACCGCGCGCACCTCCCACCGCGCGCTCGGAACGAACAGCGCTGCGACGTACCCGGCCGGCACGATCGACGCTGCGCGCGCCAGCGCAGCCGCAACCCTGTTGCGGCGACGGCGAAGGGCGAAGAAGGCGATAACGCACCCCAGCACCCCGGCAACGGCAGTCGCCCACGCCAGACCCGGACCGTACGACGCGTCCCGGAGCATCCGGAAGGACAAAGCGTCGATGCGCGCTGCAGCATCTGCGGTGGCGGCGACCTTCAGCGGCACGCCGATCACTCCGCGCGCGCCGCGGATTCCCAGCGACGCAAGAACACTCGCGGCGAGATCGTAAGGAGTGGCCACCCCCGCGCGCGCGGCGATCCCGCCCGACAGCACCCCGGGGATTCCGATCACACCCACCGTTAACGGCGTCCGGGGTGCGACGCCGACGACGAATACCGAGGTGCGCGCGGCCGCTAGGCCGCGCGCAGACGCCGCCGAAGCTACCGAGGCGACCGTCAGTCGTCCTATCTCCGACGGACACGGTGTGCCCGGGCGCACAAAGGTTGCGACCAACGCGGCCCCCGGCGAGCCCGGCTCACTAAGGGTCTCGACCCGCACGCACCGGTCCCGTAGAACGTCGCCCACACGGCCCGGGTATCCGCCGAGGGCCCTGCCGCTGGTGCGCCACGGCGCGCCTGCGGCAATCTCGGCCAGGAAGTCCTCTCCCGAGCGAGAAGCGGGGAATACCCCCAGTCCCAGCGCCGCACCCTCAAGAAACGCGCGGGCTTGCGCAGCCGGCATCGCGACCAAAAGCACGTCCGGTTCTGCGGCAGCGCGCGCCGGGACGGACCCCAACGGCAACACGACGAACGCGGTCGCGGCGACGATGACCACTTTCCAACGCACGCGGGCACTGTACGGGTTCAGGCGCGCGCCGGCACGGCGCCCCGGACTTCGCTACGCCAGGCCGATCTCCGGCGCGACCAGTTGCAGCCCCTCGATCCCCAGGGCGATGAACTCATCCAACTCGAGTCCCAGGGCGGCGCATTCGTGGATCTCGGCCCGGTCGACACCCGGCGCAAACGACTTCTCCTTGAGCTTCTTCTTGACGCTGGAGACCTTCATCCCGACGGCCTTCTCGGGCCGGGGCAGCGCGGCGGCAACCAGAAGTCCCGCCAAAGCGTCGGCAGCCACGATCGCGCGCGCGACCAGATCGGTCCGGAATTCAGGATGAGCGTGGGCAAGCACCGCGTTCACGACGGTCTCGTCAACCTGTTCCTCGCGCAACCACTCCGCGGCAAGGCGAGCGTGGCGCTCGGGGTCACCGGCGGTGTGGTCCTGGTCCAGATCGTGGAAAAGCCCCACCAGAGCCCATGTGTGCTCATCGCCGTCGAAACGCACCGCCAAGCGGCGCATCACCCCCTCGACCGACACCAGGTGGCGCAGGGTAATGTCCTTGTCCACCAAACGACGAACCAGCGCGACGGCCTCGTCCCGCGACATCGACCCCATGATTCCTCCCTCCCGCCGGGATTGGAGCGATGATAGCGGCTTGCCGATTCGCGGAGAGCCACCGCACAGAGGAAGATGGACGCCACCGTGACCAAGGAACACACCCACTGATGGGGGCTTTCAAGCGGGTCTTGCTCGGCCGCCCCCTCGCCAGCGAAGACGCCGAACACCAACTGCTGCCCAAGATCCTGGCGCTGCCGGTTTTCGCCTCCGACGCATTGTCCTCAGTCGCCTACGCGACGGAGGAGATCATCATCGTCCTGGTCACGGCGAGCGTGACGGCTATTCACCTGTCACTTCCGCTTGCCGCCGCGGTTGCGATCCTGATGATGATCGTTATCGCCTCCTACCGCCAGACCGTCCACGCCTACCCCGGCGGAGGCGGCGCCTACATCGTCACGCACGAAAACGTGGGGGAAATCCCGGGACTGATCGCGGCCGGCGCGTTGCTGACCGACTACGTGCTAACGGTCGCCGTGAGCATCGCGGCCGGCGCGTTCGCCGTCGCGTCGCTCGTTCCGTCGCTGCTCGGACACCTGGTTCCGGTGGCGTTGGTGTTTGTCGCCTTCATCACCATGTTGAATCTGCGAGGAACGAAGGAGTCCGGCTCGCTTTTCGCGATCCCGACGTACGCCTTCGTCGTCGCCATACTCACGATGATCGCCGTGGGACTCGGCCGTTGCACATTCGGGACGTGCCCAACCGCCACCACCCCTTCAGCAATACCCGAAGGGATGGCCCCGCTCACGATCCTCCTTGTGCTCCGAGCGTTCTCATCGGGGGCGACGGCCCTCACCGGAGTCGAGGCAATTGCCGACGGCGTTCCGGCGTTCCGCGGCAGGCGGCCTTCCGAGCAGGCCCGCAACGCCGCCACCACCCTCGGCGTGCTCGGAGTAATCGCGATCACGATGTTCCTCGGGATCACGATCTTGGCCAACCGGATGCACGCGCGCCCGTCAGAGGCGAAGTCAATCGTGGCGCAGATCGCCGACGCGGCGTTCAACGGCGGGTTCGGCTTTGCATTCGTGCAGATCGCAACCGCTCTGATCCTGATCCTGGCAGCAAACACCGCGTTTCAGGACTTCCCCAGACTGTCGTCGATCTTGGCGCGTGACCGCTTCATGCCCAGGCAGTTCATCAACCGAGGCGACCGCTTGGTCTTCTCCAACGGCATCTTGGTATTGGCCGGGGCGGCAGCGGTGCTCATCATCATCTACGAGGCCCAGGTAACGAGGCTGATTCAGTTGTACGTCGTCGGGGTCTTCACGAGTTTCACGCTGTCCCAGTACGGGATGCTGCGTAGATGGCGACGCGTGCGGGGCGAGCACTGGCAGCGCCGAGCGGTCATGAGCGGCATCGGGTCGGCGGTCACCGGAGTAGTGCTCGTCGTCGTAGCCGTCAGCAAGTTCACCCACGGCGCGTACTTGGTCATCATGGCGGTGCCGGTCATCGTGATGGCGTTCAAGATGGTTAACCGGCACTACATCTCGGTCAGCCGCCAACTACGCCTTCCGCAGGATCGTCCCACGCGCGCCGCAGGCACGCGGGTAGTCGTCCTGGTCTCGCACGTTGACGAAGCGACGCGGCGCGCGGTCGGCTACGCGCGCGCACTGCGTCCGATGGAAGTCCGCGCGGTACACGTGGGCAACGAGGAGACGGGTGACCGGATCCGCCGCGAGTGGATCGAGCAGGGACTCACCGTGCCGCTCGACGTCATCCCGAACGGCTCGCGCGACGTGGCGGGACCCCTCCGGGCCTATATCCGAGGGCTGCACGCAGCCGAGAACGAGTACGTCACCATCGTGCTGCCGGAGCGGTACACCGGTAAGCGATTCGGTCACTACCTCCAGCGTCGCCACACCCTGCTGCTGCGCGCCGCCCTGCAGTGGGAGCGCGGCGTGGTCGTCACCGACTTCCCCGTTCACACACAGGCCGGCAGCGAGAGCGGACGCGGCGCGATTCAGCCGACGCGTACCGTGGCTATCGTGCTGGTGTCGGCTGTGCACAACGCCTCACTGCGCGCGCTCGAGTACGCGCGCGCGCTGCGACCGAGCGACCTGCGCGTGGTGAGCTTCAACGTCGAGCCGACCGAAACCCAACGCATCCTCACCGACTGGTCCCGGCTTGTTGACGACGTTCCCATTGAAGCCGTGGATTCCCCCTACCGAGAAGTGGTCCGGCCGCTCCTGCGCTACATCCGCCAAATCCACGCCTTTAACCCGGACGCCGTGGTCTCGATCATCATCCCCGAGTTCGTGGTGTCGAAGTGGTGGCACCAATTCCTGCACAACCAGAGCGCCCTGGCGATCAAGGCCGCGCTGCTATTCGAGCCGGGAGTCTCGGTGAGCAGCGTCCCGTTCCACCTCGAGTAGCCGCCGCCGACTTGCGCGCGCCGCCGACCGCGCTAGGGTACGAAAATGCATGTTGTCATCGCAGGATGCGGACGCGTCGGCAGTCAGTTGACGGTCAACCTGGTCCGCCACGGGCATACGATCTCCATCATCGACAAACGGGCGCGCGCCTTCGAGCGGCTGCCTCCCGGATTCGAGGGCCAAACCCTGGTTGGGATGGCGTTCGACCGAGAGACCCTGGAAGAAGCGGGCATCAAGGACGCGGGCGCCTTTATTGCCGTGACCAACGGCGATAACTCCAACATCGTCTCCGCGCGGGTCGCGAAGGAGGCCTACAACATCGAACGAGTGGTCGCGCGCATCTACGACCCTCGTCGCGCCGAGATCTACCGGCGGCTCGGGATCAAGACGGTCGCCACGGTGCGCTGGGCTTCGTCGGAAATCTACGACTTGCTGTTCCACGGGATCGAGCACGCGGAGTTGGCGATCGGCAACGGTGAGATCGTGCTGCTGCGCATCGAGATCGGTGCCCCGCTCGCGGGACAACGCGTCGAGACCATGACCGAACCCGGCAAGTCCATGGTCGTTGCGATCGACCGGATGGGGACTCCGACAATCCCCATGGGCGGCGCCACCTTCCAGGAAGGCGACACTGCACACATCATGGTCGTTCGCGACTACATCGAGACGCTGCGCGCGCAGTTGGAGGGACACCACTGATGAGAGTCATCGTCGCCGGGGCGGGGAACGTGGGGACCTACCTCGCGGCCGACCTCAGTAGCCGCCGCCACCAAGTTGTCATCATCGAACAGCAGGGTGAGGTGGCGGCAAAGGCCAAGGCCGCGATCCCGGGTGCATCCTTCATCCACGGTGACGCCTGTGAACTTTGGGTTCTAGAGCGTGCCGAGTTGGCGCGCGCGGACGTCATGGTCGCAGCCACGGGCGACGACGAGGACAACCTGGTCATCTCGCTGCTGGCGAAGCAGGAGTTCGCGGTCCCGCGCGTGATCGCGCGCGTCAATCACCCCAAGAACCAGTGGATGTTCGACGAGTCCTGGGGTGTCGACGTATCCATGAGTCCGCCACACATTCTGGCTTCGCTCATAGAGGAAGCGGTCGCTGCCGGCGACCTCGTCAAGCTGTTCCGCCTGGAGCACGGTCGAGTCTCACTCGTTGAGATGACGCTGCCGGCCGACTCGCCGATCGTCGGCGCCCACGTGTTCGACCTGCGCCTGCCGCACGACTGCGCACTCGTCGCGATCATCCGCGACGGACACGTTGTGATTCCCGAGCCCGAGGTGGTCCTCACGGCGGGCGATGAAGTGCTTGCGATCACAACCACCGGTGCGGAAGACGCCTTCCGCACGGGGATGTCCTGCCTGCCGGGGTAGCCCCGGCCGCCGGAAGTTAGCGCCGCAGGTCTTGAGTGAACTCGAACGTCGGGTTCATTACCTGCAGGCGTCCCGGCTCTCCGCCGAAACGCCCTTCCAGGATCAGCCTGCATCCCAGGGCCAACCCCGGGATGGTTCGGCGACCGAGCCAGACGGCCGTCACCGAACCACTGCCGTCCGTGATAACCGCCTCGATGGCTGGCATGCCTTCACGGGATCGCATCCGAATCCCCTCGACAACACCGGCGATGCGCGCGACCGACCGCGACGAGACGCCGGCCACAAGAGTAGTGCCGGGCACCTGCTCGGCCCACTCCCGTATCGCTTCGGCGCGTCGGTCGGCCTCATCCCGCCCGAGGCGCTTGAAAAGCTTCTTGAACATCGTCCCGACTCACCTCACCCGTCGCGCGCCGGAGACCGCAGCGGGCCTCAGTGCGTCCCCGCCGGCTCCTTCGCCACGTCGGTCACGATGAGGTCCTCTTCGCGTTCCTTCTTGGACAGGCCGATCGCCACCCCGAGAATCGTCACGCCGACCACAACCACTGTCACGCGTAGGCCGACGTTGTCCGCGTAGCGCACCACGAGCGGCACCATGAGCAGCGACACCAGGTTCATGACCTTGATCAGCGGGTTCAGCGCCGGACCGGCAGTGTCCTTGAAGGGGTCGCCGACCGTGTCACCGATGACCGTTGCTTTGTGGGACTCCGATCCTTTGCCGCCGTAGTGGCCTTCCTCGACCAACTTCTTGGCGTTGTCCCATGCCCCACCGGCGTTCGACAACATGACCGCGAGCAACTGGCCGGTCAGGATCGAGCCGGCGAGGTAAGCGCCGAGCGCCTCGGCCTTGAGACCGAAGCCGACCACGATGGGAGTAATGACGGCGAGCAGGCCCGGCGTCGTCAGTTCGCGCAGCGAGCGCTTGGTGCAGATGTCCACAACGGCCGCGTAGTCGGGCTTGACCGTGCCTTCCATGATGCCGGGGATCCGGAACTGCTTGCGGACCTCGGTCACGACCAGGCCGGCAGCACGCCCAACTGCGCGGATCGCGAGCGCGGAGAACAGGAAGGCAACACCCCCGCCGATCAGCAAGCCGACCAGAACGTCGGGCTTGTCGATGCGGATGCTGAATCCCTGGGCCGCACCTCCGAGCTTCTGAAGCTCGCCGATAACCGCCTCACGGAAAGACCCGAACAGCGACGTCGCGGCGATAACCGCCGTGGCGATGGCCATACCCTTCGTGATCGCCTTCGTCGTGTTTCCAACCGCGTCCAACCCGGCCATGATCTCGTCGGCGCGCTCGCCCAAACCGCCCGCCATCTCGGCAATGCCGTGAGCGTTGTCGGAAACCGGTCCGTAGGTGTCCATCGAAACGATGACGCCGACGGTGGTGAGCATCCCCATTCCCGCCAAGGAGATGAAGTAAAGCTGCTCGTCGATCGTGTTGCCGAGCAGGAACGCTCCGATGATCGAGCCTGCGACGGCAAGCATGGCCCACACCGTGGACTCCAGCCCGACCGAGAAGCCGGAAAGGATCGTGGTAGCCGGACCGGTCGTGGAAGAACGAGCGATTTCTTGCACCGGACGACGAGTCGTGTCGGTGTAGTGCTGGGTCAGAATCTGAATCACTGCGGACAGCACGAGGCCGATCACAACGGCCCAGAACACCCGCAGATCCCCGACGTACACCTTGGCAACAACGAAAACCATGATCGCCGACAAGGCCGACGACACGAAGAACCCTCTGTTGATGGCCTTCATTCCGTGCTCGGTCTCGCTTCGAGGAGACACCGAGAAGATGCCGACGATCGAAGTGATGACCCCAACCGCGCGGACGAACAGCGGGAACATAACGCCCACGATGGCCGGCACCGCACTGTTGTCGGCGAACGCCGCCGCACCCAGGATGATCGCGGCGACAAGGGTGATCTCGTAGGACTCGAACAGGTCGGCGGCCATACCTGCGCAGTCGCCGACGTTGTCACCGACGTTGTCGGCGATCGTCGCAGCGTTGCGCGGGTCGTCTTCGGGGATGTTCTGCTCAACCTTGCCCACCAGGTCGGCACCGACGTCGGCGGCCTTGGTGAAGATTCCGCCGCCGACTCGCATGAACATCGCGAGCAGCGCGCCACCGAACCCAAAGCCGACCAGCACGCCCGGGGCGTCCTGCTTGAAGATCTGAAGAATCGTTACCGCGCCCAACAGACCGAGGCCGACCGTGAACATCCCGGCTACACCGCCGGTGCGGAACGCGATGGTGAGCGCGCGCTTCAGGCCCGACTCGCGCGCCGCGTTGGCCACGCGCACGTTTCCGCGCACCGCCAGCGACATCCCGACGAACCCGGTGATGGCGCTAAATCCGGCGCCGAGCACGAAGGCCAGCGACCGGCCGAACCGAATCACGAAGTCGCTGTGCGAGGCGTTGGCGTGCACCGGAAGGGCGAAGAACAGCACGACGCCGATCAACGCCACGAAGACCCCGACCGTCTTGAACTGACGGCGCAGGTACGCGGCGCTTCCCTCCTGGATCGCCTTGGCGATCTCGATCATCTTGGGCGTACCCTCGGGCGCCGCGAGAACCTGGCGTACGAGGAAGTAGGCGACAACGAGCGCCAAAAGCGCGATCGCCGAGATCACCCAGAGCGCGTTGTTCTCCAGCGGGCGGAATACCGCATCAATGCGCCCGCCTTCGGCCGCGAGAAAGCCGATCATCGGACCTCCTGTGGTCACGGATATGTGTCAGATCAACAGAACGTCACAACGAGACCACCGGGGGCCGGGAGTCGAGGCAAAGCCCGACAGCAGCGTGAGGGGTCTCGTCGCGCCCCGCGATGCTATCTTGCGCCCTCGTGCGCTGCAAAAGACCCTCCGAGAGTTCTCTCTCCACGGGCCGAGTCGCCTATCAACGGGCGCAACCTCGTTGCATGGCCACCGGGACCTCGGTACGCTCGCCGTCGCCATGCGCCAACCCACGTTCTCTCGCGGCCGTCGCCACCGCCGGCAGCAGCGGCTTCTGCGAACAGGCATCGCCATCGTTCTTCTAATTGCGGTGGCCTCCCTGGTCGGCAACCTGTTGGGCGGTGACGAACCGCCGCCGGAGCCGACCCCCAACGTCGCGTTCACGGGATCTGCCCGAGGCCAGTCGGACGGGACGGCGCCTGCCACAGCGGCCACGCGAGCGGAAGCCACCGAGATCAACGCAGTGCTCAACGACTGGTATCAGCGCGCCTTTGTCGACCCGTCGCTCTACGGCGACGGAACGTTCCCTGAGGTGCGGGCGCGCTTTGCCGAGGCGTCTCAGGCGTCGTTCACCAAAGAAATCGACTCGCTGACGATCGGGGATGCACGCGAAGAGGTCGAGTTCGTCCGCCCTGAGAAATCCACCGCGAACCTAACCATCTTCTTCGCCAAGGGGAAAGAGGCGCGTTTCGCGGTGGCCACGGTGACCTTCCAGGCGCGCGCCCGCATGAAGGACGACGATGCACTCCCGCTGCGAATCGTGCAGCGCGCCACCTACCACCTCGAGAAGGTCTCCGGGAGCTGGGTCGTGACCTGGTTCGACGCCCGGGAAACCCAGGATTCAATCCAGCCACCCCCGAGCCCGAGCGCATCCTCATGAACCCACGACGACGCTTAATGCTCCTGCCCGCGATCGCCGCGGCTTCCGCCCTGGTGTGGACATCCTTCGGAGCGATCAACGTCGCTTCGGGCAAGGAGCGCGCAGTGATCATCGCGCGCGCCCACTCCGGCGCCCTGGCGCCTTCGGCCACCAAGACCATCTACCTGCTGGCGCTTGGCGGAGACGCACGGAAAGGAAACCCCACCAAGACGCGGATGGACGCGATCCAGATCGTGGCGCTCGACCCCATCGCCAAGAAGGCCAGCATCGTCGGGATCCCACGTGACGCCTGGGTGGAAGCCCCCGGGCGCGGATTCAGCAAGATCACCTCGGTTGGAGTCGCCGGACCCGAAGTCATGGTCCGCACGGTTGAAAAGCTGTCGGGCTGCAAGTTCGACTACTACACGCTGACGTCTTTCGAGAACTTCCGCATCCTGGTGGACCAGTTCGGTGGAATCGGGTTCACGGTGAAGGAGCGGATCTACGAAAAGGGTGGCTCAAACATCGACCTTCAGGCCGGGCGCCAGACCCTCGACGGCAAACAGGCGCTGGCCTGGTCGCGCAACCGCCACAACCGCCCCCGCGGGGACTTCGACCGTTCCTTCGCCCAGGGCGAGTTGATGATCGCCGCCCTTGAGGAAGCGCGCGCCGACTACGCCAAGGACGCGGGAACCGCACTGCGCAACCTGGGCGTGCTTCGACGCAACCTGACCTTGAACATCCCCCTTGACGAAGCGCTGCACCTCGGCCTGATAGCGATGCAAGTAAAGCCGTCCGACGTTTCTCACATCGTCGTGGACGGGGCGAGCGCAACCGAGAACGGCGCGAGCATCGTGCGCATTTCACCGACGGGCATGAACCAGTTGCGCGATGTCTGCGCAGACGGACAGCTCGGCAACTAGTCGGCGCGCGCGCCGGCACCCGGCCGGCTCATGCTGTGCTTAACCGCCTGGGTCAAGCCTCGGCGTGCCTCCGGGTTCTTGGCCAAGAGCACCACGAAACCCAGCATGTACGCGCCGGCGAATCCGTAACGGATCGTGGTGTTCTGGAAGGCGAACTGGGCAAGGAAGGGGAGCAACAGCCCCAGCGCCTCTGCCTTTGAGATCCGCAGATTCGCCAGAACCGCCACAGCGAACAGCGACTGCGCCATGGTCAGCAAGACCTCTTCCACCTGGCGTGTGTCCAGGCGCAACGGAGCCGTAGCGGACTTCGCGGCGATCGCGTAGACCAGCGGCAGCGTGCCGACCAACAGCGTCCACTGGTTGACCTTCGATGACACCAGCGCCCCCAAACCCAGTTCGGGTTTTGCCCGCAGGACGAACAAGATCGCGATGATCATCTCCGGGGCCTCGGACGCAAGCGGCGCCAACCACTGGACCAACAAGAACGTGTCCAGACCGAACTGCTCCCCGGTGTGCACCAGGCCTTCAGCGAACGGTTCGGCGCTCGACAGGATCACGGCAGCCGCGAACAAGAACATCCCCACGGTAACCAAGCGCCTCAGCCCGGGAGACAGTGCGGCGATCGCAAGAGGAGGTCCGATCAAGTCCGGCTCTTCGACGTCTTCCTTGATCGTGTGCCACAGGTAGAGAATGAACAGCGTTCCGAGGACGACCAGGTCGATCAAGCTCACTTGGCGGCGCAGCACGATGGTGCCCGCCCACGCGGTCGCCACGAACAGAAACCCGAGGTCGGTGCGGCGCGACCCCGGCAGAACGACTTCCCTCCGGCCGCTACGCTTCCACCAAATCAGCACGACGGCCGCCCACCCGAGGCCGATCAACAAGCGGTTTGCGCCGGTCATGTTCGCGATCGACAAAGAACGACAGTGCTCAATGCCGCAACTTACGGCCTGACCGATGTCCTGGCGTCCGGCCTTCCAAGCAAAGATCAGGTCGACGGCGTACTCGGGCAGCACTGCGATGAAGGCCAGCAGAGCGATCGCCAGACCTTGAGACACGTCCAACTGCAACACCTCGGCGCCCCACGAAAGAAGGAACGCGGCACCGAGGATGGCCACGCCGAACAGAATCGTCTCCCACGGACCGGGGGGGTGGGCGGAGCCCAAAAGCCCCGCGCGCACCGCCAGGGCCGGGAGAGTGATCCCGACGGCGGCGGCGATATACCCCCACTGCTTCTTTACGTGAACCAATTCGTCGCGCACGAGGTGCAACAATATCGCGGCCGCGGGCACCGCGTAGTCGGGGGTGCGCGCTACGCTCCGCTTCATGGACCCCGAGCGGATGCTGGCCTCCTTGGCTGTCGGAGACCACAAGGACTGCGTGGTCCACGTCGAGCACCTCCCGGTGCGCGCGGCGTCGGTCGTCGCCGACGTCGACCTCGTGCCCGACCTCACGGCGCGTCTGCGGCGCGCGGGGATCGAGGGGTTGTGGTCGCACCAGGCGCGCGCACTGCAAGTGGCGCGTGCGCGCCGCCACGTCGCCGTAGCCACCGGCACCGCCAGCGGAAAGTCGCTCGTCTACCAACTCGCCACCTTCGAGAGGTTCCTTGCCGACCCGCGCGCGACGGCGATCTACGTGTTCCCGACCAAGGCACTCGCGCAGGACCAGTTGCGCCAGATCCGCGAGTTCGCGCTCCCGCAAGTGCGCGCGGCCGTCTACGACGGAGACACGCCGACGGCCGAGCGGGCCTGGGTCCGGCGCAACGCCAACCTGCTCATCACCAACCCCGACATGCTCCACGCGGGAATCCTGCCCTCGCACGAGAAGTGGCGAGTGTTCATGAAGAACCTCGCGGTGATCGTGTTGGACGAGATGCATGTGCTGCGCGGCGTGTTCGGATCGCACGTGGCCGACGTCGTGCGCCGCCTGCGCCGCGTCGCGACCTACTGCGGCGCCGATCCTGTCTTCGTCTGCGCCAGCGCGACCATCGGCAATCCTGCGGAACTCGGCGAACGGCTTACCGGCCTGCCGTTCGAAGCAGTCACCGAGGACGGATCGCCGCAGGGCGAGAAGCTCTTCGCGCTGTGGAACCCGCCGGCGATGCCCGAACTCCCGGGAGTCCCTGCAGGCGCGCGCTACAGCGCCAACTCGCAGGCGGCCGGATTGCTCGCCGGCCTGGCGCGCGCCGACGTACGAACGATCGCTTTCGCGCGCTCACGCAAGGGCGCCGAGTTGATCGCCACCAATGCGCGCGACTTACTCGCCGACGACCGAGGCGACGCCGCCGGACGAATCGCCGCGTACCGCGCGGGATACCTTCCCGAGGAGCGGCGCGCGCTGGAACGCGATCTGGTGAGCGGGCAGTTGCTTGGGGTCGCGGCGACCAGCGCGCTCGAACTCGGCATCGACATCGGAGGGCTGGACGCCTGCGTCCTCGCCGGCTACCCCGGAACGGTTGCGACCACTTGGCAACAAGCCGGGCGCGCGGGGCGCCGCCAAGGGCGCTCGCTCGCCGTGTTGATCGCCAACGACGATCCGCTGGACCAATACGTCATCAGTCATCCCGACGAGATCTTCGGGCGCGCGCACGAAGCTGCCGTAATCGACCACGCCAACCCCAACATCCTCGATGCGCACCTGGGTTGTGCGGCCTTCGAAGTTCCGCTGACCGCCGCAGACGAAGCATTCTTCGGTCCGGGAACCGCCGATGCGCTCTTGCGTCTAGAGCAGTCGGGCGCACTGCGTAAGCGCGGCGACAAGTTCTTCTGGGCAGGCCGGCGATCACCGGCGCAGGACGTGGACATTCGCTCCGCCGGACGCACCGTGTCCATCGTCGAGGATGGAACCGGCCGCTTGCTCGGAACCGCCGACGAGGCGCGCGCACCACACGCGTTGCACGCCGGCGCAATCTATCTGCATCAGGGCGAGCAGTTCGAAGTGCACGCGCTCGATCTCGACAACCTGGTCGCACTCGTCGCGCCGACCAACGCGACTCACTACACCCAGGCTCGCGACATCACCGACATCCGAGTTCTCTCGGTCGAAGACTCCAAGCCGGCCGGGGCCGCCGAACTCTTCTTCGGCACCGTCGAAGTTTCAAACCAAGTTGTCGGCTACGTGCGCAAACGCTTGTACACCAACGAAGTGATCGACGAGACGCCGCTGGACATGCCGGTGCAGTCGCTGGAAACCAAGGCCGTTTGGTACACCGTTGCGGAGTCCGTGCTGCGGCGCGCGTCGGTCGTGCCGTCGGCGGTATCGGGAGCAGTGCACGCCGCCGAACATGCAGCGATCGGAATCATGCCGCTGTTCGCCATGTGCGACCGCTGGGACATCGGCGGCGTCTCGACCGCCGGCCATCAAGACACCGGCGCATGCACGGTGTTCATCTACGACGGCTATCCGGGCGGTGCCGGCTTCGCCGCGCGCAGCTTCGAAGCCGGAACCGAGCACATGCGCGCGACGCTGGAGACCATCACCGGCTGCCGCTGCGAGACGGGATGCCCATCGTGCGTGCAGTCCCCCAAGTGCGGCAACGGCAATGAACCTTTGGACAAAGCAGCGGCCGCGCGCCTGCTCGCCGCCATCCTCGACGGCAACTAACCAACCCTTGCCGGGGTGTGTGCTTCCGAGTACTCGCGCGTAGCGCAAATGGTTTGCGCCAGGCGCGAGTACCCAGACACCCACCCCCGGTGCGTCCGCGCCCGGGGGCATCAGGCGATTGACATCCTTCTGTGCGACCCCCGACGAGTCGGCATGACTTGGGCGCCGACCCGCGATGCGCAGCGGCGACGGGTCCAGCGACCAGTATCTCGCCCCCTCGCGCGCCGGCGAGTGTCCGTCGCGCGCCCGGGTTACCCAGCAACATGCACGACTTCTGGCTCGCGGTCTGCGAGGAGGTGACGACAAGATCCACGCGCCAGAAGACGGGCAGGCGGCCTGTCAAAGCCTCTCATGGATGTGCTTGTTGGTCTCACGAACGGAGTCCAAATCATCGTCACCAAGCCCAGCCATGCGGAGGGTGTCGAGGATGAACGCCGTCTTGGCTTCCGTATAGGCGCGAACGTCGCCGGGTATCTCTCGAACGAGTCGCTTCTTGAGTTCGCCGTACTTCAGGGCTTGGCTTGGGTGTTCCCTCAAGTAGTCCCGGAAGGCGATGGGATGGATCAGTGCCGGGCTGTCGGGCTCGCAAGCGAAGAGGTGATGAGAGGCCAAGCCGGCCGGGTGCCTATATGCGGAGCGGCCTTGACCGCTGAGGCCCTCGTAGATGTACCCAAGCTTGACGATTCGCTCGTCGATCTGGATGAGCGTGCTTTCGGGCGACAGTACGATGATTATGTCGATTATGGGCTTGGCGGCGAGACCTGGCACTGACGTGCTCCCGACGTGCTCGATGGAAACCGCGAGGTCTTTAACCGCCGGCCAGAGTCGATCCCGTAGATGCTGGAACGTCTCCGCCCAAGCGCCGTCGTAGTCGATTACCTCAAGCATCGATCTAACGATTCTGCGTTTCAGCCGCGCGGGCGACAGCGAGCGTCGGCTCAAAACGCGCGTTATCCGGCCTTCTCATAAGGCTGCACCTCTCGGATCAGCCTATCCGCGAGCCGGTCGGATTCGATATCGAGGTCGTAGTCCATCTGGAGTCCCAGCCAGAAGTCGGGCGAGACGCCGAAGAACCGTGCGAGTCGCAGCGCAGTGTCCGCGGTGACACGCCGTGTGCCGTGGACGATCTCGTTGATCCGGCGCGGCGGCACTCCAAGGGCGCGAGCGAGGGCATTCTGACTCAGGCCCATCGCCGTAAGGAACTCCTCTTGGAGTACCTCGCCGGGATGAACCGGGACCATCTTCTTCGCGGCCATCGCTCCCCCTAGTGGTAGTCGACGATCTCCACGTCGTACGCATCTCCGGCCCGCCACGTGAAGCAGATCCGAGACTGATCGTTCACGCGGATGCTGTGCTGTCCCTTGCGGTCACCGCGCAGGGCCTCCAGCCGATTCCCCGGTGGGACCCGGAGATCCGGCAACGACCTGGCACGGTGGAGCATCCTCAACTTCCGCAATGCGACCCGTTGCAGATTGGGCGGCACCGACCGCACGCGCTCACGGTTGAAGAGCCGCTCGGTGTCGCGGTTTCCGAAACTCCGAACCACGCGGGCAGACTATAACGCATAACGTTATCCGTCAAGACCGGTACAGGCATGTGTCTCGACCAGGAAGATCCGCTGCTCGAACCCGCCGCGCTCAAGGCACTTGCGCGCGCGGATGTCCTCAAGGGCGTCGGCCGGTTCCTCTACCGCCCCGGTTTCGCAGAACTCGTCAACCTCCTCACGCAACTTCCGGGCCAGCTCGAGTCCGAACTCCTCCTCGTCAAGGGTTCGGGTCACCGGACGTTCACCATCTCGCGAGATCAAGTCAGGAATCAGGTCGCGCACCAACTTCTCGAATCTCAAGTCAGGACCTTTCAAGCGACTCTGTGGCCGGGATAACGACGTCCTGCGGCTGAACCGCGCGAGCCGAAGGCGAGCGTCGGTTCAGCCGTGAGTCGTCCGGTGTCCACATCATGGAACCCGCGCGATCAACGCCTGCCTGCCCGTCCGCCGATCGTCACGGCGACCTGAAAAGAAGAGGTTCGAGTTGCAGGCGGTGCATAGGCCAGCCACGTACACGTCAAGGGCTCCCGCCTCGATTGCTGCCAGCCTGCTCGCCTCCCACAGGTCGATATGGTCCCCGCCGCGGACCACCCCATCGCCGAAGCGCCTCCGGAATGAGGCGACAACCTCGGGCGTGTGACTGAAGCAGCATGGCCCGATGCCGGGTCCAATGAACACCTGCTCCGCAGAGATGGCCAACGCTGCGGCCTGCACGACGCCCGCCAGAGTCCCGCGCCAACCGGCATGAGCCACAGCAACTCGTCCCGCCCTCACGCACAGGATCGAAGCGCAATCACCATTGGAGACTGCGATCGTGCGCGATGGATCCTTCGTCCACAGCCCGTCGGCCTCAGGGTTGTCTCGATTCACGCCGTCGGGCGGCTTGCGCTCGGCCGGATGAGCAGCCTCCCGCACCTCAACGCCATGGACCTGGAGGACGCGCGTCCAGTGCGGGCTCCCATCGATGAACGCGGAACAGATGCGACGGTTCTCAGTAACCCGGTCGGGCCAATCCGGCGTTTCCCCGTACCCTTGAGCGTACGACACGTTGAGCGTGTCCCACGGCGCGGTGCAGAAGCCGCCTGCCCGCGTCGAAAAGACCGCCCGGGCGTGCGTCGTCTGGGGCACAAGAGCAACTGCAGAGCCGCGTCGCTCCCATGCAAAGCCCTCCGCCGGAGACGGGAGATCCACCGGCACCGGCGTCGGAGTGTTCATCTATCGCCCATCCGGCCAACGATCTGGCGCGTCAGCAGCGCCGTGGTGCGCCGAAGGCGCGTCCGGCGTCCGTTGCACGCGCGCGTTGAGCGGCGGCCCGTTGACTCTCCTCGTCACGACTTGCCCCGAACAAGCTGACTCAGTGCCCATTCAGCGTACAAGCCAGGCAAAGCTTGAAGCCCTCGGGACTGCCCCAGGTTCGGTTGACTCCTGATGTGTGAGGATTAGGTCCTCACCGGAAGGAAAGGTCACCATGCCCAAAGCGTTCCCCGAGGAGTTCCGTCGCGACGTCATCGCCGTGGCTCGCC
>JBAZZY010000023.1 GCA_041658565.1 Actinomycetota bacterium
ACGCTTTGGGCATGGTGACCTTTCCTTCCGGTGAGGACCTAATCCTCACACATCAGGAGTCAACCGAACCTGGGGCAGTCCCAACCGAAGGTCGGGCTGCTCGATCGCACCAAGAACAACCAGAGCGGGCGTCACCGCGACCACAAACCGAATGGCCCACTTCGGAAAGGGAATGAAGTCCGCAAGAAACAGGAAGAACGCCAGGATCGACATCCAGGTGATGGCCGATGAGGACGTGCTGAGCCACCGAGGCGCTGTCTCGAGCTTCGACTGGTCGAACAACGTCGCGCTGACCGCACTGACGGTCTGAGACACTGCGAACAGACCCGTTGCCCAAGCCAGGTGCGCCTGTTGAGGCTGCCGCGACCGCAGCCACCGACTGAGGACTCGGACGGCGACGAGGGCGAACACCGCAGCCGCCAGGTACGAAATCGCCAACTGCTCTGATCGCATCAGTGCTCACCGCCCATTCTTCTCATCGTCCGAAGAACTCATCAAACGCCTCGGCGGGGTTCGCAGGCGCCTTCGGTCGGCCGCCGCGGAACACTCGCCGGACGAAATCTGCGATCGCCCTCAGAAACCCGTGCATGCGTAGCCTCTCTAACTGCCGAAGAACTCCCGAAACTTCTCCTCGGCCATTACCGGAGAACCCGATAGGACCCCACGCAATCCGGTGAACTTCCCTCGGATGACCAGCCCTTTGCCCCCGACCTCAAACTCGACCAGGCTCTTGACGTGCTCACTGTCGCGCATCTTCACGATCGCCATCGCGCGCCGAATCTCGGAGTCCAACTCCACATATCGCAGCAGGATCACGTTGTCGAAGATGTACGAGAGCCCTCCGGCCAACTCGAAGGACGAGCCGAAGAACGCACGCGTCTCGTTTGTGAACAGCGACGTAATGCCCCGGCCGCGGAACGTATTGACAAGCGACCACAAGAAGTCGGGGAACCGGTCCGTCCCCTCGGCCGCGCCTTCGACCTCGGCCAGACTGTCGAGGACGACCTTGCTGAAATCCTCACGATCAAGGATCTCCCGCAACTGAGCCCCCACAACATCCAAGCCCAGAGCTACCGGCTCCATGAAGAGCACACGCAGCCGCCCTTGCTCGATCATCGGCTCGAGATCCCACCCGAAGGCCTTCGCCTTGGCAATCAACTGGCGATCGCTCTCCTGGAACGTCACATACAGGCACCGCTGTCCGGCATCGACTCCCGACACGACGAACTGCAACCCGAGCACGGTCTTGCCGGCTCCGGACGGACCCCCCAGCAGCGACGAACCTCCCACCGGGAATCCCCCGCCGATCATCGCGTCCAGAACCGGAGATCCCGAAGTCACTCGACCAGGCGCAAACTCCCGCTGCACGGGAGCCACCGACTCAAAGCGCGGGAACACTTCGATCCCGCGAACCCCAATCCGAAAGACATGCCGTCCCGAGATGTAACCCGAGCCCCGATTCTTCACCACGCGCAGCGACCGTTGGTCGCGCGCGCCCTTCGGCGAATTCGCCAGGTACAAGATGGTGTCGGCAACCGCGAATTCCGGCGCCGTCCCCAGCTCCTCCTCGGTGTACTCACCGACAAACATCAGCACAGCGTTGGTGTGCGCGACGCGGCTCGCCAACTCGTAGATCTTCTCGCGCAAACTCGACTCGCCGACTGAATCGTGCAGCGCTTTCGCGCTGTCGATCACGACCGCAGTCGGTTGCACTGCGAAGCAGTTGCGAACGATCTCGCCGAAGGCCTCCTCCAGTCGGCCGTTGCCGTGCGACGACGCGACGTCCACGTGCACGAACTCCACCCTGCCACCGAGCGCGGATTGATCGAAGAACTCGAAACTCTCGAGGTGGCGAATGAGTTTGGCGTGCGGCTCCGACAACGTCGAGTAGTACACAGCCTTGTGCTCGCGCGTCGCGCACGCGAACGAGAACTGTTGCGCAAGGATCGTCTTGCCGGTCCCGGGCGCACCAGCGATTACCACGAGCGCCCCAGGCGAGAACCCCCCTTCGAGGATCTCGTCCAACTCGACTATCCCGGTTGAGATGAGATTCATTCGACTCGCCCCTCAAGCAGATCCTGAATCAGCGCCAATAAATCCGCACTTCGGAACGGCTTCTTCAGAACCGCATCGGCGCCAACGCCGTTGATGGGGCTCGCGCTGATCAGCAAGATCGGAACCGCCGCCATCTGGGGATCAGAGCGGAGCCGTTCGATCAACTCCCGACCGTCCATCACCGGCATCATCAAGTCGGTCACCACCACCGACGGCTTCGCTTCGCGAACGCAGTCGAGCGCGACCAGTCCGTTGCGCGCCTCAACGACCGAGTGCCCGGCGCCCTGGAAGATCATGCGCAGCAGGAACCTGACGTCGGGTTCGTCGTCCACGACGAGGATCGATGTCGCTCCGTTCGTTTCCGTTGCCACCACCCTCAGCCGCGATTCGCCGGGATCCGATCCGCCCCGCGAAGAGAGGGAACCAATCGCACGCCACCCGATTTCCTCGGCTCGCATCGTAACCCCCGCTAACGAAACCCGAGCAGAACCACGGTCCTCCCGACCGGCCTCCAGCAGTGGCCTTATGCCTTACCTTCATAGAACCCTACGAAGGCAGATATTGGAATAGCCCGAACGCGCCTGTTTGCGGTCAGACTCCGCCCAGTTGGCCCCTTTGCGTTCTCGACACGGAGCCTGCGGAAATACGGCCCGACACGCGCCAGGAATCGGGACCGGCGCTCGCACGCACCGCCCCAAAAGACTGCCGCGCGCCCTCTACCCTGCCGGCCATCACCCAGGGGTTCCCCGAGGCGGCCCGGGCTTCGGCTGCGGCGTCTTCCTGCCACAGGCGCACGATCGCCAGGCGTGCGGCATGCTCTTCCTGCGGCGTCGGCCGCCCGGAGATCACCCGCACCTTCGGTGCTTCGCCCACACCCACTCCTACAGCGGAATGTTGCCGTGCTTGCGCGGCGGCAACGTCTCGCGCTTGGACAACAACATCTCCAGCGCGTCGATCAGGCGTGCACGCGTGTCGCGCGGATCGATGACGTCGTCGACATACCCTCGCTCGGATGCGACGTAGGGATTGACGAACTTCTCGACGTAGTCCGCGACCAGTTCCGCACGACGTTCCACTTTGTCTTCGGCGTTCTCGAGTTCCTTGCGGTGGATGATGTTGACGGCACCTTCCGGCCCCATGACCGCGAACTCGGCCGTCGGCCAGGCGAACACGACGTCGGCGCGGATCGACCGCGAGTTCATGACGACGTACGCACCACCGTAAGCCTTGCGCGTGACGACCGTGATCCTGGGGACGGTCGCTTCGCTGAAGGCGTAGAGGATCTTGGCCCCGTGGCGAATGATTCCGCCCCATTCCTGGTTCGTCCCCGGCAGGAAACCCGGAACATCTTCGAACACCACAAGCGGAATGTTGAACGCATCGCAGAAGCGAATGAACCGCGCGCCCTTATCGCTCCCGTTGATGTCGAGCACCCCGGCGAGCACCTTCGGCTGGTTGGCGACGATCCCGACCACCCGCCCGTTCAAGCGCGCGAGCCCTGTGACCATGTTCTGCGCATAGTGCTGAAGGACTTCAAGGAACTCACCGTCGTCCACGATCTCGCCGATGACCTCGACGACGTCGTACGGGCGGTTCGGTTCGTCGGGCAATAACTCGATGATCCGCTCCGACCTTCGATCGGCAGGATCCGCGGACGGGAAGAACGGGGCGTCCTGCATGTTGTTCGCGGGCAAGAAGGACACCAAGTAGCGCACCATCTGCAGGCAGTGCTTCTCGTCCTCAGCCACGAAGTGAGCGATGCCCGACTTGGTTGCGTGCGTCATCGCCCCGCCGAGTTCTTCGAGCGTCACGACTTCTCCGGTCACGGTCTTGATGACCTCCGGACCGGTGATCGCCATGTGCGATGTTCCCTTGACCATGAACACGAAGTCGGTGATCGCAGGCGAGTAGACGGCGCCGCCGGCACACGGACCCATGATCACGCTGATCTGAGGGATGACGCCCGACGCGCGCACATTACGGTCGAAGATGTAGCCGTACGCCGCGAGCGACACAACACCCTCTTGGATGCGCGCGCCACCCGAGTCGTTCAGGCCGATGATCGGCGCGCCCACCGACATCGCGAGGTCCATGACTTTGCAGATCTTCTCGCTCATGACCTCGCCGACCGACCCGCCGAAGACCGCGAAATCCTGGCTGAACACGAAGACCTTACGGTCATCGATCGTGCCCCACCCGGTCACGACGGCATCGCCTATGGGGCGATGACGCTCGCTGCCGAACCCGTGCGTGCGGTGGCGCGCGGACCAGTCGATCTCGCGGAAGGACCCGGGGTCCATCAACAAGTCGATACGCTCCCGGGCGGTCAGCTTGCCTCGCTCATGCTGGCGCTTTACCGCCTCGGCAGAAGCCGCGTGCAGCGCCGCCTCACGCTTACGGTGCAGTTCCTCGATGCGATCTTCGACCGTGTGCCGGCCCTTGGGCGGCGGTTCGGGCGCGTTATTCCTCTTCGTCGTCATCGGTGCGGGAGTGTACCCGAGGGGTACGCGTAAGGTCTCCTCCGGCGGCGTTGGCCGGCCTCCCCCGGCAAGGCGCGAACCCGGACGCACGCCCAACTGTACCGACTCGCCGAGCCAGCCTATGATCTGCGGTGCCGCAAGCAGCGGGGAGGCGGTGCGGAGCGCGTGGGACGACTGCACACGAAGTCTCAAGTGCCCCGCATGCCCTTTCTCAGGTTCATACGGCGAGCCCTACGAAGGCTCGTCGGAAACGGAGGTCGGCATGAGCGTCACTAAAGAAGGAAGCAAGGCGGGGGCCGACACGAGCCGGCCGGCCGAAGGCACTCTCTCCATCACGGACAATCGCAACGGAAAGAGCTACGAAGTCCCCATCCAAGATGGGACGATCCGCGCCACGGACCTGCGCAAGATCAAGGTGTCCGAGGACGACTTCGGGCTGATGACCTACGACCCGGGGTACATGAACACGGCGAGTTGCCGAAGTTCGATCACCTACATCGACGGAGACAAGGGGATCCTGCGCTACCGCGGATACCCGATCGATCAGTTGGCCGAGCACTGCGGGTTCCTGGAAGTCGCGTACCTCATCTTGAACGGCGAGTTGCCCACGCCGGTGCAGCTTGATGGGTGGCGCCACGAGGTTACGCACCACACATTCATCCACGAAAACATCAAGAAGTTCATCGACGGCTTTCACCACGACGCGCACCCGATGGGCATCCTCGTCGGAACCGTCGGGGCCTTGTCCACGTTCTACCCGGAGTCCAAGGACATCTTCAACGAGGAAGCCCGCCGCAAGCAGATCGTCCGGCTCATCGCGAAGATGCCCACGCTGGCTGCGTTCGCGCACCGCCACGCAAACGGCCTTCGGTACGCGTATCCGGACAACGATCTGTCGTACGCGGGCAACTTCTTGAACATGATGTGGAAAGCCACCGAGCTGAAGTACACGCCGAACCCGGTACTGGAGAAGGCACTGGACGTTCTGTTCATCCTTCACGCCGACCACGAGCAGAACTGCTCGACCACGGCGGTGCGCACGATCGGCAGCTCGCAGGCAGATCCATACTCCGCCACGGCCGGCGGCGTTGCTGCGCTGTACGGGCCACTGCACGGCGGCGCCAACGAGATGGTGCTGCGCATGCTCCGCGAAATCGGATCAGTGGACGCGATCCCCGCCTACATCAAGCGGGTCAAGGAAGGCGACATCCGCCTGATGGGCTTCGGCCACCGCGTCTACAAGAGCTACGACCCGCGCGCCAAGGTCATCAAGAAGCTGACCGACGAAGTGCTCGAGACGCTCGGACGCACACCGCTTCTGGACATCGCCATGGAACTGGAGCGAATCGCGCTGGAAGACGATTACTTCGTCTCCCACAAGCTCTACCCGAACGTGGACTTCTACTCGGGGATCATCTACTTGGCCATGGGCTTCCCGGTCGAGATGTTCCCGGTGCTGTTCGCGATCGGACGGACGCCGGGCTGGCTCGCGCAGTGGGAAGAGGGACTCCTCGACACCGAGCAGAAGATCATGCGTCCGCGCCAGATCTTCGCCGGCTACGAAGAGCGCACTGTTCCCGTTCGCAAGGGCTAAGCGAACACCGGGTCTTCGGGCCGGGGTGCTGGGTTCTGCCTGGTTCCCCGGCCCGAACCATATGCGCCGAGTCTAGTTCTGCGCGTCCGACCGTATTTCGCCACCGGCTACCACGTAGACCAACCCGCCGACGGCGCTCGCAAACACCAGAACCGCAAGAATGAGCACAGCGAAGGCGCGCGCCGGCGCCGCGACCACCCCGAACGTCCCCAGCGCCCACACATAGGACGCCTCACGGAACCCCAAACCGTTGACCGTTACCGGGATCATCGTGGCCATCGACGAGATCACGACGATTCCGGCCATCGCCCCTGCCGACACGCCCTTGAGCCCCAACGCGCGCGCCACAGCCAGGTGTGTTCCCAGCATCAGCGCTTGATATACGAGCCCGAGAAGGTACCCGCGCGCCGCAGCAGCGGGGTGCCGTCCCGCACCGTGGATCGCGCGCACCGCGCTTCGGATCTTCTCGCCCAAACCGTGGTGCTTCACCAACCAGCCACGCCCCAGCAAGCGCTCACCCGCAGTCAGCAATACCACAGCCGCCAGCAAGATCCCGCCGCTGAGAAGGATGGAAAGCGACGCCACTCGCAGGTCGGTGTCGCGCTGAAACAGCTCGGTGGCGGTTCCCATCAGACCGATCAGCGCTAACGCGACTACACCGGCAAACCGGTCAAGGAACACCGACGCGAACGCCTCCGGTCCCCGTCCGCGCGCCTTCGCGACGCGCACCGCCTTGTAGGCATCGCCGCCCACACCGGTCGGCAGAAACGCGTTGAAGAAGGTTCCAACGAAGCAAAGGCGCACGAGCGCTGCAACTGAGAGGCGCAACTCCAACACTTCGAGATACGACCGCCATCGCAATGCGCTCACCACGAGTCCGGCGAGGAAGGCAACCGACCCGAGCGCCACCCAGACCGGACGCGCATCAGCGACGGCATGGACGATCTCCCCCGGATTGCGCAACACGAGAAGCCCGAGCACTGCGGCACCAATGGCGAGCCGCAAGACCAGTTTCAACCCTCCGCCGCGAGGGGGCGCGGGCTCAAGGCCGTCCTCGGGAGAACTCACTCCTGGACCAGTTCGACCAGAACCCCGCCGACCGACTTCGGATGGATAAACGCGATGGTCGAGTCGCGCGACCCCGGACGCGGATGCTCGTCGATCAAGTGCAACCCGGCCTCTTTCAGATCGCCGAGTACGGCGTGAACGTCGGCGACCCCGTAAGCCACGTGGTGCACCCCTTCGCCGCGCGCCTCGATGAACTTGCCGACCGGAGTGTCGGAACCCAGTGGACACAACAACTGGATCCAGGACTCCCCGACCCGCCCCATGGCCTCCTCGACGCCCTGCGACTCCACGGTGTGCCGGTAGGTGAAAGCCACGCCGAAGGTCACCTGATAGAACGCGATCGCCGCGTCGAGGTCTCGGACTGCAATGCCGATGTGATCCACTCGCTGAAACATGCGGGCGATTCTACCCGCGGCCTGCTCGAACCGGGCGGTCTCGAACAGTCGGCCGCCGCCACGTAAGATCAAAGCCTCGCCCGTTAACCAGGGGGTTCCACATGACCGGTTCCGTAATCGTCTCCGGCGTCCGCACGCCGATCGGCAAGTTCCAGGGAGCGCTCGGCGGGTTCACCGCCACGCAGCTCGGCGGTATCGCCATCCGCGAGGCACTGGCGCGCGCCGGAGTGACCGGAGACCAGTTGGACTACGTCATCATGGGACACGTCCTGCAGGCCGGACAAGGACAGATCACCGCGCGGCAAGCCGCCGTCGCGGGAGACGTTCCGATGGAGGTTCCGGCGATCACGATCAACAAGGTTTGCCTGTCGGGCTTGAACGCAGTCCACCTCGCCGACGCGCTCATCCGCGCGGGGGAAATGGGCATTGCACTCGCCGGCGGAATGGAGTCCATGACCAACGCGCCGTACGCACTGCCCAAGGCCCGAGCAGGGTTCCGCATGGGTAACGGCTCGGTCGTCGACTTGATGATCCACGACGGCCTTTGGTGCGCCTTCGACAAGTGCCACATGGGCGAAAGCTCGGACCGGATGAACGCGACCTTGGGCATCGACCGCATCGCGCAAGACGAATGGGCGGCACGCTCGCATGAGCGCGCCGCCGAAGCCGCGAAAGCCGGACGGCTATCGGATGAGATCGTCGCAATCGAAGTTCCGCAGCGAAAGGGCGACCCGGCGCGCATAGAGGAAGACGAAGGCATTCGCCCCGGAGCGACCGCGGAATCACTCGGCAAACTCTCCCCGGCCTTCGCCAAGGACGGCACCATCACCGCCGGCAACGCCTCGCAGATATCCGACGGCGCGGCCGCGCTCGTGGTGACCTCGGCGCAGAAAGCCGCGGCGCTGGGCCTCGAGCCCCTGGCGCAAATCGTGGCGCACGGTCAGGTTTCCGGCCCCGATCCCAGCCTGCACCTGCAGCCGGCCAACGCGATCCGCATGGCAGCAGCAAAAGCCGGACTAGACCCTGCGTCACTAGATCTCTATGAGATCAACGAGGCGTTCGCATCGGTTGCGATCGCATCTGCGCGCGAACTTGGGATCTCCGAAGACAAGATCAACGTCAACGGCGGCGCCGTTGCCTTGGGACACCCCATCGGCATGAGTGGCGCGCGCCTGGTCCTGACCGCGATCCACGAACTGCGTCGTCGCGGTGGCGGCGTCGCGGTTGCGGCGCTCTGCGGTGGCGGCGGCCAGGGTGACGCGCTGATCGTCCGCGTGTAGAACCGGGCGTTTCTAGGCCTGCGGCGTCCCCATCGTGCCGTCGATCTTGCGCGTAAGGGTGTCCACCAGGCGCAGCAGTTCGACGGGTAGCGGAAAGATCAGCGTGGAGTTCCTTTCCGTAGCCACCTCAGCCATGGTGGACAACACCCGCAACTGCATCGCAGCGGGATGTTGGCCCAGCTCGGCAGCAGCTTCCGACAAAGCGCGAGCCGCTTCCTTTTCTCCCTGAGCGTGAATGACCTTCGCCCGCCGCTCTCGCTCTGCCTCGGCCTGCCGGGCCATCGCACGACGCATCTGCTCGGGAAGCTCGACGTCCTTGACCTCGACCAGCGTCACCTTGATCCCCCATGGATCGGTCAGACCATCGATGACCTGCTGCAGCCGCCGATTGATCTCGTCGCGATTCGCCAGCAACTCGTCGAGTTCCACCTGTCCCAGGATGCTACGCAGCGTTGTCTGCGCCACCTGGGACGTACCGAAGATGTAGTTCTGGATGGCGACGACGGCCTTGATCGGGTCAAGCACGTTGAAGTAGGCCACTGCGTTCACCCGCACCGTGACGTTGTCCTTGGTGATGACGTCCTGCGGGGGGATGTCCATCGTCACGGTCTGCAAGTTGACCTTCACCATGCGGTCGATGACCGGCACGATGAAGAACAGGCCGGGCCCCTTTGCGCCGATGACGCGCCCGAGTCGGAAGATCACCCCTCGCTCGTACTCCTTCACGACCCGCACCGCCGCGGCGCCGACGGCGAATATCAGAACCAGCGCGGCACCGATACCGGTAAGCAGAGCGTCGCTCATAACTTCTCCCCCTCCCGCCCTGTGGCGGTCTTATCTACAATCAACGTCAACCCGTCCAATTCGAGCACGCGGACCTCGCTGCCGACGACGAGCGGCCCCGACGCCGAGCGCGCGCGCCACCACGCTCCGTTGACAAACACGTCTCCGGTGAGTCCGTCCGCCGCACGCACCACGCCGCGCGCGCCGACGAGTCCGGGAGCTCCCGCCTGCGAGGGCAGGTGTCGGGACCGCCACGCCAAACGTGTAAACACAACGGCGCAAGCCCCAACCACCAGCGCGATGGGAATCGATACTCCGAGATCGACGCCGACGGACCCCCGGAACAAGAAGACACCCCCAAGCAACAAGGATGCGGTACCTCCGGCCGCGAAGACGCCGACCCCGGGCGTGAGTACCTCGGCGACAAACAGGCCCAGCGACAGCAGCATCAAGATGGCTCCCACCGCGTTCACGGGAAGCACCGACAGGCTGAACATCGCCGTAACGATCAGGATCACGCCGACGATCCCTCCGGCTCCGATTCCCGGGTTCGCAAGCTCGTAGATGATCGCCAATGTTCCGATCGACAAGAAGAGGAACGCGAGGTTCGGATCCGCAAGCCATTGCAAAACGCTTCGAAAGCCTCGCAGTTCGTACCGATCCACCTCAGCGCCGGATGTGCGCAACGTCACGCCGGCGCCGCCGGACAGCTTGACCTCGCGCCCATCGATCGCCCGCAACAGGGCCGGCCGCGTCGCGGCGATCAGGTCCACCGCGCCGATGCGCACTGCTTCATCGGCTGCGATCGAGGTTCCCTTGCGCACCGCGCTCACCGCGAATTCGACATTGCGCCCACGAAGCTTCGCGAGCGACTCCGCGTACGCTGCCGCGTCATTGATGATCTTGGTGGAGATGTCCCCGCCCTGAAGATCCACGGGCGTCGCAGCGCCGATGGCGGTTCCCGGAGCCATCGCGGCCACGTGTGCGGAGATCGTGATGATTGCACCGGCCGATGCCGCGCGCGCGCCTTGAGGGGCAACCCAGACGACGACCGGAACGCGAGAGAGAAGGAACGACTGGACGATGTCGCGCATCGAAGCGTCCAAACCGCCAGGGGTGTCCAACTCGACGACGAAGGCGGCAGCTCCGTTTCGCTCCGCCTGAGCGACGCCGTCTCGAAGGTGATCGGCAATGACGGGTGTAATCGCCCCCCTGACCGTCGCCACGAGGACTCGGTTCCGGGCAGCCCCGGCGGGACCCGCCAATGCGACCAGGACGATCCATGCACAAGACCCGAGCGCGACCCACGCGCGAAGCACGCGCCACGAACGGAAAGAACCAATGTGACGGCTCACGCCGTCAACGTATCAGCGCGCGCGCATCCGGTCGATGAAATGCGGCCCGAGGGCGTGGGCTAGGAAACGTCCTTGCGCCCGGCCTCGGGAGAGGACACCAGTGCAGCCATGTTGCCTTCCATGTGCCTGTTCTCCGACATCACCTGGTGCGCGGTCGCAATGCCCTCGAACGTAAACGTTTCCGAAAGGCAGGGGTCGACGACCCCGTCGACCACGAGATCGTTGAACGCGTAGCACTGCTCGTCGTTTGCGAAGTGTGAACCCTGGAAGCGCTTTTGACGCATCCACAGATACCGAAGGTCCGCCACGGCGTTGTACCCGGACGTCCCGGCGCAGATCACGACCATCCCGCCGGTCTCGCACATGAAGATGCTCGTGGGAACCGTAGACTCGCCGGGATGCTCGAACACAATAGTGGGACTGCGTTTGTCTCCGAGCGCGTCCCAGAAGGCCTTTCCAAATCGCTTCGCGCCCTCAAGCCACACTGCGTACGCATCAGTGTCCGTCCAGTGGGGCGGAAGACCCCAGTGGTCGAAGTCCTTGCGATCGATGACCCCGACCGCACCCAAACGACGACAATGCTCGAACTTCTCACGGCTGGAGACGACGGCGACCGGAAGCCCGCCTGCGGCCGCCGTCAACTGAATCGCCATTGACCCCAGCCCCCCCGCGCCGCCCCAAATCAAAACCGGCTCGCCGGGCTTCACCGTGTTCGGCGCCCAGCCGTGAAGCATCCGATAGGCGGTCGCACCCACCAGCGTCGGCGCAGCAGCCTGCTCCCAGGTCAAGTGCGGAGCCTTGGGCATGCACTGGTGCGCCTGAACCTTGGAGAACTGCGCGAAAGAGCCCCAATTGGTCTCGTAACCCCAGATGCGGAACGAGGAATGGAACATCGGGTCCAGTCCGGCGGCGATCTCGGCGGCGTCCACGTCCCACTGGCCGCAGTGAATCGTGACCCGATCGCCGACGGCTACGTTCGACACGCGATCCCCTACCGCATACACAATGCCGCTGGCATCGGATCCGCCGATGTGGAACTCCGACGGTTCGTCGAACCGTGCGTGGACCTTGCAGACATCGATCGGAACGCCGCGCGCCGCCCAGACGTTGTTGTAGTTGATCCCCGCGGCCATGACGAGCACAAGCGCGTCGTGGCTACCGATGGTGGGGACCTCGATTTCTTCGATCTGAAACGCCTTCTGCGGCTCGCCGAATCGTTCGGGGCGAATCACCTGCGCGTACATGCGCGCGGGAATCTCGCCGAGCGGAGGGATCTCGCCGATGTCGTAGATGTCCTTGGGCACGGTTCCTCCTGTTGCGGGTCCGGCAAGGATGAACGGGCCGGCGAGTCCGGTCAACCCCTTTTTCCCGGCGATCCGTCTTTAAGTCTACCAAGGTGGTCGGCTTGAGAAATGGCTATGGTTTTCGTCTATTTCAGAGTTGTCTTGGGGGCAACTCCTCCGCCTTCCGAGAATGGCGAGACGGCCGACCCGATCTCTCCCCTTCCTCGGGAGGCGCAACCCCAACAGGCGTCGGCGGCGGGCAAGGACTATCGTTCCTCAGAACCGAACCGCCGAATGGGCAGTTCACCGCCCGCCGGACCCGAAGCCGAAGGAGAAGCACCACTCAATGAGCCAGCCGGTGAAACCCCCCGGGGAGATCGACGCGCGCCCGTTCACGTTGGTCGCCGCGCAGGGTATCGCCCGCCGATGACCCTGGCCGGAGTACGCGTGTGCATGTTCGTGCGCAACGCCTTCGAGTACGACGCGCGCGTGGAACGCGAGGCGACGGCTCTTGCGGCGGAAGGCGCGCGCGTAACCGTGGTCGCGCTGTGGGACGCGAATCGGACCAAGCGGCGGGAGAAGCGGGGGTCGGTTTTCGTCCGCAGAGTCAGCAGGTGGTTCTGGCTGTTGGACTGGGTCCGCGCCGCCTGGCTCCGGCGCGCGCGGCCCGAGGGAGGCGGAGCGCCGGAGCGATCCTTAGTGGCCGGCGGACTTAACACCGCTCAACGCTCGTGGACCACGGTTGGACGGATCGGAGCGGTTGATCGCGTCCGAACACTCGTGATCTCGATCAGGATGGCCGTGGTCGGAGTCCTTGAACGGGCGGACGTTTATCACGCGCACGACCTCAACACGCTCGCGGCCGCATCGTGGGCGGCACGGCTCCGGCGCGCGCGCCTCGTGTACGACTCGCACGAGATCGCACCGGAGCAGGAGAACATCGTCGACCCCGCGGGGACGGCCAAGCTCGAGCGCCGGCTGATCGCGCGCGCCGACGCGATCATTCACACGACTCCGATGCGGGCGAAGTGGGCCGCGGATGAGTACGGAATCCCAATGCCCGTCGTGGTCCGAAACGTACCGAACCTTCGAACCCGGGTGGAGCCGATTGCCCTCGCAGAGCATTTCGGGTTCCCCGAGGGATCCAAAGTGCTGCTGCATCAGGGCGGGATGCAGCCGAACCGGGGAATTGAAGTTCTCATTCGCTCTGTGGCTTTGATGGATGAACGGTTCACTTTGGCACTGGTCGGACCCGGGCGGCTTCGCCCGACCCTTGAGGGCCTTGTCGCGGAATTGAACCTCCAGAACCGCGTGCGCTTTCACGGACCGGTCCCCCACGAGGAACTCCTGCGTTTCGTAGCGGGAGCATGGTGCGGGTTCTCACTCTTGCTCGACACCTGTTTGAACCACCGGTGGTCCCTGCCGAACAAGCTCTTCGAGTGCGTCGCGGTGGGCGTTCCCGTCATCGTCTCGGACAACCCGGAGATCGCGGAGTTCGTCATTCGAAACGAAGTCGGGGAAACCTGCGATCCTGCCGACTCAAGCTCGATCGCCTCAGCGGTTCATCGACTGGACGAGCGGTACGAGGGCGCGCGCGAAGCGGCTGCGCGCACCGCCCCAACGCTCCGGTGGGAAGACGAATCCCGGAACCTCATAGACCTCTACCATCAGGTCGCCGGCGCTCCACCGAAGAGAATCCCTCTCCGGCGCGCGGCACGAATGCGCTAAGCCTACCCAACCGGTCGGTTTGAGAAATGACTCTGCGAAACACTCGTACAATGGCCGCCATGAGCACGATTATCGGTACCACTGAAGAGCAGGAACTGTTCCGCGGGTCGGTCCGAGATCTGGTGGAAGCCAAGGTCGCCCCTCGCGCCGCGGAGATCGACGAAGCCGACGAGTATCCGGCCGACATGCACGAGCTTCTCGTGCGCAACGACTTGATGGGGATCGGATACCCCGAGGAGTACGGCGGATCCGGCGGCCCGATGGAATTCGCCATCCTCATCGAGGAGATCTCGCGAGTTTCGGCCGGCGTCTCGCTGATCCCACTGGTGAACCGACTGGGAGCGATCCCAGTCATGCTGGCCGGTAGTGACGAACTGAAACAGGAGCTGCTGGGCGGCATCGTGCGCGGAGAGCGCCAGATGGCCTACTGCCTGACGGAACCCGAAGCAGGTTCGGACGCCGCATCGATGCGCTCAAAAGCGGTTCGGGACGGTGACAACTGGGTGATCGACGGCACGAAACGGTTCATTACCAACGCCGGTGTCGCCGACACCTACAGCTTCTTCGCCGTCACCGACCCCGAAGGCAAGCGAGGCCGCAACATCTCGGCGTTCGTTGTCCGCCAAGAGGTGCCCGGCTTCGCGATCGGACGCACCGAGCACAAGATGGGAATCAAGGGTTCACCTACCCGCGAGGTGATCCTGTCGGACTACGCGGCACCGGGTTCCGACTTGATCGGCGCCGAGAACGAAGGGTTCACGTACGCGATGCGAACGCTGGACTACTCGCGTCCGACGATAGCCGCGCAGGCGCTCGGCATTGCCCAGGGGGCGCTCGACTACGCACTCAATTACGCCAAGGAACGCAAGCAATTCGGAAAGCCGATTGCCAGCTTCCAAGGGATCGAGTTCATGTTGGCCGACATGGCGATGGCCGTTGAGGCTTCACGCCAGTTGGTCTACACCGCAGTTCGCAAGGTTGCTGCGAAAGAACCCGACGTGTCGTACTGGGCCGCGATTGCCAAGTGCTTCGCTTCGGACACCGCAATGAAGGTCACCACCGACGCCGTACAGATCCTCGGCGGGTATGGCTACGTCAAGGAGTACCCCGTGGAGCGCATGATGCGCGACGCGAAGATCACGCAAATCTACGAGGGAACCAACCAGATCCAGCGCATCGTCATCGCGCGCGCGCTGGCGAAGGGAACCACCAGCTGATACCTGGAACCTCGTCACAGACAATCGGCCGCCGGCGAAGCCGGCGGCCGATTTCGCACGTCGACGCGCATGCGGCCGGTTACACTGAGCCGTTCGCCGACCGGCGAACGGCGAAGGGAGGTCGAGAGGCGGTGCTCGGTGAAGACACCGACCCCGGACCGGGTCAGGCGCTCGGCGAACACCCGCGCGCGCCGCGTCGCCGGAGTGGCAATACGCCCGGCGCGCGCCGCACTTGGCCCCGCGCGCGCACTCGCCGCCACGCTTCGCTACTGGCAGGCGGAACGAGCGACCCTTCGGCAGGGCTTCGTCGCGCTTGGGATCTCGTCGGGCGGGGACTTGATCGCCGGGATTGTGCTCGCCGCCATGACGCATCGGCTCGAAGAACTTCCCAGCCTCCTCGTCCTGGTTCCGGCGGCAATCGGAATGCGCGGGAACATCTTCGGCGCAGTGGGCTCTCGGCTCGGGACCAGCATCCACACGGGACTCTTCCACATTACGGGCGCGCGCACCGGCGTGCTCTACCAGAACGCCTACGCCTCGATCCTGTTGTCGATTCTGACGTCGGCGTTCCTGGCCGTGGCCGCACGCCTCGTCTCGGCCGTGTTCGGGTTGCCTTCGATCTCGGTGTGGGACTTCCTCGCCATCTCGGTGATCGGCGGCGTGGTCTCGAGTGCGATTGTGCTGGCGCTCACGGTACTGCTCGCGATGACCAGCTACCGGCGCGAGTGGGACCTCGACTCGGTCGCGGCGCCGATCGTAACCTTCATCGGCGACACGGTGACTCTGCCGTCGCTGTTTGCAGCCTCCTACATTGCGCTGCGACACAACGTGACGCTCCTTGTCGGAGTCGCGGTCACGGCGCTCAGCATCTGGGCACTGGTCGCGCTCATTCGTACCGACCTGCCGATCGCTCGCCGCATCTTGCGCGAGAGCGTCGTCGTGCTGGCGCTCGCCGGAATCTTCGACCTGCTGGCCGGAACGCTGGTGGAGGGAATGCGCGGACACCTGCTGGCGCTACCTGCGCTCGTCGTGCTCATCCCTCCCTTCCTCGAGGATGCCGGATCGCTCGGCTCGATCGTCTCCGCACGTCTGGCGTCGAAGCTCCACATGGGCGCGATCCGTCCCCGCCTGATTCCCGACCGGCTCGCGTTCCTGGATATCACGCTGGCGGCCCCGTTCGCGATGTCGGTCTTCACCCTGCTCGGAGTCAGCGCGCACGTCGTCGCACGAATCATGGGGCTTCCATCCCCGGGACTGCTGCTGATGGTTGCGCTGTCGCTGGTCGCCGGGTACATGACCACCATAGGAGCGGCAGTAGTTGCGTACGCCGTTGCGGTCGCCACGTTCCGCTTCGGACTCGACCCGGACAACCACGGCGTGCCGATCGTGACCAGTTCAATAGACCTCGTCGGGATGCTCAGCCTCGCGGCCGGCATCTCACTGCTTCGGGTGACCTGAGATGAGTGACAGACCCCAGACCGTGAAGGATTTGCTCGCGGAGGCGAAGGATGCCTCCGAATTGATGGTGGACCTCGCGTACGCCTCAGTGTTCTTCGGCGACGACCACATGGCCTCCGAAGTGTTGCGTCTGCGCGAAGAAATGAGTCAACTCGTACAGGCACTGCGGACGAACGTGATCCTCGCTGCGCGATCGCGCGAGGACGCCGAAGCCATGGCCGGCGTGCTGCAGATGGCTTCGGCGATGGACAAGATCGGAGACGCGGCCGAGGACATCGCGCGCGTCGTTCTAAAGGACCTCGGGGTTCCGGCGGAGCTTCGCGACGACTTGCGACACGCCGAGGAGGTTGTCGCGCGCGTTCGTCTTCGCGAAGAGAACACGCTGGAAGGCCTGGCGCTCGCGGACGCTGAGCTGCCGACCGAGACGGGGATGTGGGTCATCGCCATCCGCCGCGACGTGTCTTGGATCTTCGGGCCCGAGGGCGACACGGTGCTGCACCCCGGCGACGTGATCTTCGCGCAAGGACCCGAGGAGGGCGTCGACCTGCTGCGCGCACTCGCCGGCGCGCCGCCGCATGGGCTGGCGGAAGCCGCGCCGCGCACGCTCACCGGACTCGACCGGGCCGTGGACTTGCTCATCGAGATGAAGAACGCAGCCGAGGTCGCGGTCGGGCTGACGTACTCGGCCATTCTGTTCCACGACCAGGGGCTTGCCGCAGAAGTCAGCGCGATCGAAGACGCCACCGACGAGATGAACCACGAGCTGGAGCGGTGGGCTCTGCGCGCGGCACAGGAAGGCGCTGAAGTGGACTCGCTGCGCGGCCTGCTGCACCTGGCCTTCGCCAGCGAACGCATCGCCGACGCTGCGCAAGAGATGACGCGCCTGGTGGAACGAGAAGAGGGCCCGCATCCGGTCATCGGAGAAGCTCTTGCCGAGGCCGACGAAATCGTGGTCTCGGTCGTACTGGGCGAGAGGGGCAGTGCCGCCGGGCGAACGCTGGCGGACCTGAAGCTTCGCACTGAGGTCGGCATGGAAGTCCTAGCCGTACAGCGCGAGGGAAAGTGGATCTACCGCCCGCGCGGCAACTTCATGCTCCTGGCCGCGGACCGCGTGCTCGCCGCCGGCACAGAGGAAGGCGCCGAGGAACTCGAGACGTTGTTCGCAAGTCAACGGCAGGAGGCATGATGGAACCGTCGGTACTCGCCCCCGGGAAACGCAAGCCGAGCGCGATTTGGCTGCTGGTCACGCTCATCGCCGGGATCTCCGGCGCGGCAGGGGCGATCGCCGCCGGCGGCACGGGCTCGTACGACGTGGGGCCGTTCACCATGGAACTGCAAGCGCGACCCGCGGCCCTCGGCAAGACCGAGCTGGCGGTACGAAAAGTCGAGCAGTTCCTGCCGAGCCACGCGGAGGCCGGGACACACAAGGCCCCCCTGGCCCTTCGCGCGACGATCATCAACGTCAACCCCAGAGCCATCGTATCGTCGGACAGGGCGATCATTCAGAACCCGTACAACATGGCTCAGTTCATAGGCGAGGAGGGCAAAGACGCGATGCGCGCCTTTGTGATCAAGCTCGCCGGATTAGCCGCAGCCGGAGCCGCCGCAGCCGGTGTCGCGGTCTCACTGGGCCGGTGGCAACGGATCATCGGCGCGACGGTTGCGGGCGTACTCGCACTGGCCGTCGTCGGCGTTATGACGCAGCGCACCTACAACACCAAGGAGTTCTTGAAGACCCGCTTCGTGGTCGAGAGCGTCCCTGCGAACGGCGTCCCGACCGGCGACGTCAACACCGGGTTGCCGACCGACGGATTGTTACCGAGCTAAGCACCCAGTAGCGCGCGCGAGATCAGGATCCGCTGCACCTCGCTGGTGCCTTCCCCGATTTCGAGCACCTTGACGTCCCTGTAGAAGCGCGACACCGGGTACTCATCCATGAATCCGTAGCCTCCGTGAATCTGCACGGCCTCGCGCGCGGCGGTGACGGCGATCTCGGATGCAAAGAGCTTCGCGATGGCCGCTTCCTTCTTGAACGGAATCCCGTTGTCGTGCATCCACGCGGCGCGGTACACGGCCAGACGAGCAAGGTCGGCGTTCACACCCATGTCGGCGATCTTGAAAGCGATCGCCTGGTTCTCGGCGATCGGGCGCCCAAACTGCTTGCGCTCCTTCGCGTAGGCGATCGACTGATCCAGGCACCCTTGCGCCATCCCGACCGCAAGCGCGCCGATCGCAACACGGCCACCGTCCAGGATGATCAAGAAGTTCTTGAATCCCTCGCCGCGCGCGCCCAAGAGGTTCTCCTCGGGGACCGCGCAGTCCACAAACGACAACTCTCGCGTGTCCGAGGCGTGCCAGCCCATCTTCTTGTACTTCTTGCCCGCCGTGAATCCCGGCGTTCCCACCGGCACGATGATGTTGGAGATCTCTTTGCGCGCGCCCTGCATGCCGGTCACGGCGGTGACGGCCACGTGCTGGCTGATCGACGTGCCGGCGTTGGTAATGAACACCTTGGTGCCGTTGATCACCCATTGCCCGTCACGAAGGTCCGCCGATGTCTTGGTCGCACCTGAATCGCTTCCGGCTTCCGGCTCGGTAAGGCCGAACCCGGCGATCTTCTCCCCGCGCGCCAGCGGCGGCAACAGTGTTCGCTTCTGCTCCTCGGAGCCGAACAGCCAGATCGGCATGGCGCCGAGACCGACCCCGGCCTCCAAAGTAATCGCCATCGAGGAATCGATGCGCGCCAATTCCTCGATCGCGATGCACAGAGTCGTAAAGTCGGCGCCCGCTCCCCCGTACTCCTCGGGGAAAGGCAGACCGAACAAGCCCAGTTCCCCCATCTTGCGCACGATGTCGACGGGGAACTCACCCGACGCATCCATTTCCTCGGCTCGCGGTGCGATGACCTTCTCGGCGAAATTGCGCACAGTGGCGCGGAAGGCTTCCTGTTCCGGCGTGAATGTGAAGTCCATGGCGCCCGGGAGCATACCGCAGGCGTGTTACCCTGCCGCCCGATGGATCAAGATCGCCTCCGGCGCGAACGCGAGTTCTTCGACGCCTCCAGCTCGGCACAGTTCGGCGACGACACCCCCGCCCCCACCGAACACGTACAGGCCCTGCTCGCCAGGGTAGGCGACACGAGCGGAATGCGGGTGCTGGACTGTGGTTGCGGGGCCGGCGAGCTGACGATCCCGATCGCTGCCGGGGGCAGCGTCGTCACCGCCTTCGACGTGTCGCCCGAGAGCGTGCGGCTGATGCGCGAACGCGCGGCGCGCGACGGACTCCGAGCCCCCGACGGCGTCGTAGCATCGATGGAACGTCTCCCCTTTGCGCCGAGCACATTCGACGTTGCGGTCGGCAAGTCGATCCTTCACCACGTCGAGATCGGTCCCGCGATGGACGAAGTACGCCGTGTGCTCATCCACGGCGGCCGCGGCGTGTTCCTGGAGAACCAAGTTACGAACCCGGTCCTTCGGTTTGCGCGCGCACGGTTGAGCGGTCGGTTCGGCGTCGCGCGCTTGGGAACCATCGACGAGCACCCGTTCGTGGCGCGCGACTACGCCGCCATCCGGGCGCGCTTTCCCGTAGTTCGGCTGAACTATCCGGACTTCCGCTTCTTTGGGTTGTTCAGCCGCAACGTGCTGAGGTACCGGCGCGCGCTCTGGCTGGCGCGCGCCCTGGGGCGGCTCGATGCCTTCGTGTTCCGCCACCTGCCGTTCCTTCGCAAGTATGGGTATCACGTAATTCTGGAAGTTCGCGGGGACGACTCCGTCAATCCGGCGTAACTCCCCGCCGGACTACGAGGCGGCGGGCCAGAGAAATGGCCCGATGTGTCTATAAGGAAGCCCCCTCTCGCGCTCCGTTGCTTAAGACAGCCGTCAAATGCAACGCCGTGAGGCGCGAGGATGGAGGCAACGTGGTCGCATCGCAGCGCTCGGCCCGTCCTGCGCAATCCGCGTCGGGCGAGACGCGCGGCGCAGGATCCGAAAGACGCCCGCTTTCGCACCGGCTGCGGCCTCTGCAAGCAGTTCTCCTTGTCGGACTCGCCGGGCTCTTGTCGGCGATTGGAAACCTGCTGTTCCAGTCCTACGGCAACCTTGCCGACACCGGCGACTCCTTGGCGATCGCGACCAATCGCGCCGCGGGACTCGCGGCCGTTCACCGCGAAGCTGCCCTGCTTCGCGGTGAGACCGAACGCCTAGTGCGTACCGCCGACTACGGCGCCGTCGCGTCAAGACGCCTTCAGTTCGAACGACAGATCGACGCGGCGTTGCGGTTGGACGGCCTTGTTGATCGCAACTCACTCACGGCAATCCGTGAAGACCTTTCGGAACTGAACGTGCAGTTCGCGCGCGCAAAGAACGCCTCGCGCGACGACATCGGAACCGTCGTCGGAGCGATGGATCCAACGCTCCGCGAGATTGAGATGCGCGCGAAACTCGCCCGCGACCGAGAGCAGCGAAGCGCCTACGCAATCTCGGCATCACTCGCCGAAGCACGCGCCTCCGCGCAGCGCCTCTTGCTCGCGCTCGCCGGACTCGCGTTCGCGATCGGAGCCGTGCTGGCGGCGTCGCTGCGGCGAACCGTACGTTCAAACTTCGCAAACGCCGTCACCGCTTTGCACGCAGAACTCGAAGAGCGCCGCGCCGCGGAGATCGCGCTCCGACACGGCGAGGAGCGCTTCCGCTCGCTCGTACAGAACTCGTCCGACGTCGTCACAATCATCGATGACGAGGGTGTCGTCCATTACCAGAGTCCCGCGGCCGGGCGTGTGTTCGGATACGCGCCCGACCATATGGTCGGGCGCGACCTCCGCGGAATACTGCACCCCGACGACGCGCCGCGCTTCTCGGGGATCCTGGCGCAGTGGCAGGACATCCCGGGGGTTGCGGCGCCGGTGCAGTGGAGCATGCGCCATCACACAGGGAAGTGGCTCCCATGCGAGACCGTCGCCAACAACATGCTCGACGATCCCAATATTCATGGATTCGTCCTTAACACCCGCGACATCAGCGAGCGCAAGAGCCTCCAGGAGCAACTCACGTACTGGGCCTATCACGACGCACTCACCGGATTGGCGAACCGCACGCTGTTTCACGACCGCGTCGAGCACGCCCTCGCGCGTTCGCGCCGCCACCTCGCCCCCGTTGCGGTGCTCTTCCTGGACCTCGACGACTTCAAGCGGGTGAATGACTCGCTCGGGCATCCCGCCGGGGACGAACTCCTCGTTCAGGTCGCCGAACGCGTTCGCGCCTGCCTGCGCCCCGAGGACACCCCCGCGCGCCTCGGGGGAGACGAATTCGGCATCCTCATCGAGGACTGCACGGACATGACGGCGCCGGCGCGCGTGTCCGACCGCATCGTCGAAGCACTGCGCGCGCCCTTCCACGTGCAGGCCAAAGACCTGTTCATCACCGCAAGCATCGGCATCGCAATCAGCGAGTCGGCCGACGATTCGGTCGAAGACCTTCTGCGCAACGCCGACGTCGCCATGTACAGCGTGAAGAACGACCACGACGCTCACTACGCGATCTTCCGCCCGGACCTTCATTCAGCGCTGCTGGATCGCCTCGAGCTGGAGGCCGACCTGCGACGCGCGCTCGACCGTGAGGAGTTCGTGCTGCACTACCAGCCGATCGTGGATCTTCAAACCGATGAGATGACCGGCGTCGAAGCCCTCGTGCGTTGGAATCACCCCGATCGCGGGATGCTGCTGCCGGAGTCCTTCGTCCCGCTGGCGGAAGCGACGGGTCTCGTGCTTCGCCTCGACCACTGGGTGATCCGGCGCGCATGCCGTCAGGCCGGCGAATGGCGTCGCGCGTTCCCCAACCGCCCCTTGATCGTCAGTGTCAACGTCTCGGCGCGCCAGCTCCAGGACCCGAAGCTCTTCGACGAGGTCACGGACGCAATCGCCACCTACGACGCCGACCCGCGCAGCCTCATCTTCGAGATCACCGAGAGCCTGCTCATGCTCGACGCGGAGTCGACGATCCAAAAGCTGAGCGCGCTGAAGAGCATCGGCGTGCGGCTGGCGATCGATGACTTCGGGACCGGCTACTCCTCGCTGAGTTACCTGCGGCGCTTCCCCGTGGACATGCTGAAGGTCGACAAGGCGTTCGTCGACGGCGTCGGCACCGGCGTCGAAGAGACCGCGTTCATGGGCGCGGTCGAGAAGCTGGCCCGGACGCTGCGCCTCACGACGATCATCGAGGGCATCGAACGCCCCGAGCAGGTGGCCCAACTCAAGCAGCTCGGCTGCGCAATGGGCCAGGGTTTCTTCTTTTCCCCGGCGGTTCCACGCGATCAGATCGAGACCATGCTCGAACGGGAGACGGAAGCAACCGGCACCGCTTCCCAACTCGGCTGAGGTCGCGCGCTCGCCGTCAGGCGAACGGATTCTCGATCCGCACGCCCGCGAGACGACGACCCGTCTGGAAGTCCTCCGACACGATGCGGGAGGCCCCCGCCCGGCGCGCGGAGGCCAGGATTAGCCCATCCCAGAACGAAAGCTGATGGCGCTCCTCTAAATCCGACGCCTCGATGATCAAAGGCGCATCGACCTGAACGAGAGTCCATTCCGAGTAGGCCGCCACCAGCGCGCGTGTGTAGGCGCGCGTGAGGGCGGGCCGGAACTTCCGGGTCGCGACGACGTAGAACTCCTGAAGCACCTGCGTGCTGATCACTCCGGTACGGGTCTGCCACAGTGACTCAAGCAGGGCCGCCGCAACCGATTGCTTGGACATCTCAGTTTGATCGTGCGCGTACGCCAAGATGTTCGTGTCGACGAACGTGAGCGATTCGGGCATCGACTTGCTACCGCGCGTGTAGATCCTCACGACTCCAGCGGCGCCCGCTGCGGCGGGTCGCCCCTCTCAACGCGTCGAGGGCGCGGCCCATGGCATCCTCGTACCTCGAATCCCGCTCGACCAGTTCTTGGAGTTGAGCGGCGACCAGTCCGCTGATCGATGTTCCTCGCTTCGCGGCCACCACCTTCGCGCGCGAAATAACATCGTCCTCCAACTGCAGCGTCAGATTCCGTTTTGCCATCTCGAATCACTCCGTCGCCGGCACACAAGAAGTCCTACCACAGGATATCACGTGGCACACGTAGATCCCACACATCTCAGCCGGCCATGGTGAGGCCGCCGGAGACGCTCAAGACCTGGCCTGTCACGTGACCGGGAGCGGTCGCGAAGAACGCGACGGCCGCTGCGATGTCCTCGGGCTGGGCCAAGCGGCCGACCGGCGTGGCGCGCACGATAGCGTCGATGATCTTCTGGCCCGACTCCGCGCCGCGGATCTCGTCCAGGAGCGCGGTGTCGGTCGGACCGGGGCACACGCAGTTCACCGTCACGCCCTTTCGCGCGACCTCGCGCGCGAGCGTCTTGGTGAACGCGATCACGCCGCCCTTGCACGCCGAGTAGACCGCCTCGCCCGACGAGCCGACCCGCCCGGCGTCCGACGCGATGTTCACCACCCGGCCTCCACCCGCCTCAATCAAGTGCGGGACCGCCACGTGAGTGACGTTGAAGACTCCTCGCAGGTTCACCCCGATCAAACGATCCCACACCTCGGGGTCGTTCTCCAAGAAAGGCTGGATCCGGTCCCAACCGGCGTTGTTCACCAAAACATCGACGCGTCCGAAAGCGTCCAGGATCGCCCCTACGGCCGCGCGCACGTCTCCGTAGTCGGCCACGTCGGCAGCCACGGAAACGGCCCGGGGCAACTCGGCGGCCGCGCGCGCGGCACCTTCGGCGTCCATGTCGATGATCCCGATTGCGGCGCCCAGTTCGGCCAGGCGCGCGCACACCGCGCGCCCGATCCCCTTAGCGCCCCCGGTGACGATGGCCACGCGGTCGTGCAGGGGCGCGCTCACGCGTCGCCCCGCATGGGACGGCGGAACTTGCGGAAGTCGGGCGGACGTTTCTCTACGAACGCGCGCGGACCCTCGCCCGCCTCCTCGGTTTCCTCGAACGTGTCCAGCCCGGCGAACGCGACGGCCCCAATCCCGCCGATGGCCTCCGAGGCCGCGTTGAAGGAGTGCTTGAGGAAGCGGATGGCGGTGGGGCTCTTGTCAAGGATCTCCTCGGCCCACGCGCGCGCCTCCTCGCGAAGCCGCTCGGGCGGAACCACGACGTTCACCAGACCCATCTGCAGCGCGTCCTCGGCGCTGTACTGGCGGCACAAGTACCACATCTCGCGCGCGCGCTTCTCCCCGACGAGCCGGGCCAGGTAGGCGCTGCCGAACCCCGCGTCGAACGAGCCCACCCTCGGCCCCACTTGGGCAAAGCGCGCGGTGGACGACGCGATAGAGAGATCGCACAGCACGTGCAAGACGTGCCCCCCTCCGATGGCGACGCCGTTGACTGCTGCGATCACCGGCTTGGGGATGTCGCGAATGATGCGGTGCAGTGCCTGCACCTCGAACAGCCCGCTGTCAGAGGGGCCGTAATCTCCGGTCTCGGCGCGCTGCTTTTGGTCGCCGCCGGCACAGAACGCTTTCTCCCCCGCTCCGGTAAGCACGACCACTCCGACAGCCGTGTCCGCCCACGCACGCTTGAACGCCGCGATCAGTTCCTCGATGGTGCGCGCGCGAAACGCGTTCATGCGCTCGGGCCGGTTGATGGTGACCCAGGCGATGCCGCCTTCGGTCTCGTACAGGACGTCCTCGAAGTCGCTCACGACACCCTCCCCCCCCTCGGTGTGACGATTCTAGTCCCGTCCGTCCGATCCGCCGGAATCGTGAGGGAGACCACGTGACCGTCGACCCTTCCTCCCCGAGGCACATCGTCAGCGTGCACACATCATGCCGGAAGGGACATCTCTGCCCCGGGGGGGAGGAGCGCCCGAGCGCGCGTCGAAGTGGTCGGGGAATTCGCAGGCCGATCGCGGGGGACCTCGATGGAGGCAACACGCACACGCACGCAGACAGGCAGACGCGTGCGCGCGCGCGCCTATGGCGTATTGGTCGTCCTTCTCGCAACGTTTGCTGGTGGACTTCCGCAGCCCCAGCCGTCGTTCGCGGCACAGATGAACCTCACCAGACTCAACTCGAACGTCGCTACCCAATACCCATCGACGGGAGCGCGGGTCAACACCTCTGTCGCGCGAACCCAGAGCATGCAGCTCTCGCCGCCATCCTTTGCCGCAGGCCCCCGTATCCTCGTGCTTGGGACCGGTGTTCAAGCATCCGTCTTCCCCCCGGAGCTGCTATCCAGGATCACCGGCGCCACGAGTGATCCCGTCGGCAATGCCTGAGTCATTCGTGGACCCGCAGACGGATCTCTGCGCGACGATTGAAGGCGCCATTCGGGTGGACACCTACTGCGGCGACGCCACGTTCAGTGTTCCCGCAGGCATCGCCACACGCCAGATCGATCTGGTCAAGTATGCGGACTTCAAGTTCTGCGGCCTCAGCGTCCCAACCGACGGGACCACCGAACGGCTCAACGATCTGGTCGGTCTTGCCCTTGACGAGACTTGCAAGCAGCCCGCGGGATCCGGGTGGATGTGGACGTCGGGAGGACCCATGTGCCGAAGCCCCGACCTCACCGAGGCGGCCCAGGCCAACTTCGACCTCACCCCCCAGGGGGCACTGCCGATCGGGACCGCAACCTACACCTTTACCCTGCCGAACCCGACCCGCGACGTGGTGCTGGGCGCGAGCTTCAGCTACAGAGCGGAAAACGCCTTGATCTACGTCGCATCCAGCGTCGGAGGCAATGCGCTACAAGGTGACGGCCCGCAGGGGTCCCTGCTCGTAGCGGGAGATCCCGGCGTGTCGGTGCCGGCGGGAGTGCAGGCCACCGGGCGCAGCGGCTCGGCGCGCATCGAGACCGCATTCATCGCCCCCGCAGGCACGCGGACCGGCACGATCACCTTCGTCGTCATCCCGACCTCGTGGGTCTCCTCCGGCGTGGTCAGCAAGGCACATGTTGAGATCTGCAACTTGGGGCTTGAGATCCTCACGTTCGCAAAGCGTGCCTGGGGGGACTACGAGGGGGCACCGGACGTTCCCGGGACCCTCAACATCAGCCTCGCAACCAAGTGGTCGACGAACCATGACGTGCTAGCCAACCTCGACCCCTCCTACTGCCGCACGCGCAAGCGCTGGGATCCACAGGTAGCGGACTTCGTTTCCCTTGGCACCGAGTGTGAGGAGATCACCGCCGGAATCCACGTCCCCAAGAACAACCTGCCCGCCGACCCCACCAAGCGTGACGCAGTGCTATCCGGCGACCCCTCATACTTTGCGGGCCTGAAGCGGCTCGACGGGGCAAGCTTGATCAATCCTGCCGTGGATCGTCTCTATGATCCGGGGTTGGGAGTCACCGACTACGCGTGCAAGCCGGACGACCCAACGTGGGGTGATGTCTGCACGACGGAAACCCGCGCTGGGCTGCTGCTGGGCTACGAAGGCATCCGCGTCAACGGCCGCTTCTTCGCCTACTTGCCCATCACGGATGCGGCCATCCGCTCGGCGGGGGCCGCCGGCGGGGCCACCTACGCCTACATCGGGGAGGGCACGAGCGTGCACGCGCTGCAGTATGCAATGTCTGGTGTTCCCCCGGTTCGCACCCAGCGATATGACGTTGGAACCAACTACGACGGGGACGACGGCCTGAACGCATCATCCAACCAAGTCCTCGACGGCCTTGTGTCGGTGGTCGCGGGAGACGAACTCCGTGTGACGCTCAACCCGCCGGTGGGTCCACAGCACGTGGTGGCGACCGATCTGGCGTGCGTCACCGTGGACGGGACGGTGGTGTGCCCATGAGGCGACGAGCCCAAGGACGTGGTCGCAGACGTGCGCTCGTAGCGGCGCTGGTGATGGTTGCCGCGGTGGCCGTCCCATCGACAGCATCCGCAGGCATCACCTGCACTTTCGGAGGCCTTGCTCCAGGCTTTAAGGTCGTACGGATGCAGGTAATGGAGGGAAACGACTACATCGGCCTCGGAATCCGCGTCAAGAGCGCACTGAAACCTGTGCACGATGAAGAAAGCTGGCACTCAATTGTGGGCATCATGCTCGTCGAGGCGGCCACCCTCGAGGTCAGAGCGTGGTGGATCATAAACGGGGGTTGGTCTCCGCCGCGTGTTGTCGTCCAAGCGGCCGGACACCGGTTCGAGCACTACGTTCCGGCACCCGACGGCCCGTTTGCTACCGAGTGGGTTTACATCCCTGCATACCTTCCCCCCGGCCCCTACTACGGCGTTGGATTCGGGGTGGGCAAGGGGGAGGGGGTGCTTGGCCCGAGCGAGTGGGGCGGCAGCATCGGCGTGCGTGGAGACCACTCGTGCGAGCCGATCGGAGACGGCGAGCTGTTCGACATCGACCACACCGAGTTCACGGGTGGCACGCAGGTCTACGCTCCTCCGGGCGTCGGGTACGCGAGCGGCATCTCGCACTCGTTCTCTACGTCACGCAACCTCGTCGTGGGCGTCATCAACGCGGGCGTGATTGGCCCCGCGGTCGGCCGGCACATGTCCTTGGACTACTCAACACCCACACGGTCCGGCAACGTATCCAATGACCTCATCCCCTTCGCGTCGGGGGCGGGCACGTATTCCTTCAGGGCCAGCTATCAAGGCATCTACCCGGAGATCGCCATCGCCGGCGTGAAGGTGTCGGTGTAGGGGTGGCTTTCCCCTACTCCCCCGCGCTCACGCGCGCCGGGGTGATCTCCACCAGCACGTCGTTGCCGTACGTCTCCTCGCGCCCGTACTTCGCCAGGAACGCCTGCGTTATCTCGTCGTATTCGGGCTCACCGGCGCGCACCAAACGGGCCGGACCGCGAACCAGCGCGAACCGCTCACCCTTGTATGCGACCAGTGCCGCGCGTCCCGATCTCTCGACGTTGCGAGCCTTCACCGAGTCCGAGCCGCACCAGCACCACACGCGCGCGCGCGCCACCACGACTTCGACGGGAACGGCGTGCGGGGTGCCGTCCGGTCCGACGGTCGCAAGAACGGCGATCGGCCGGTCGGCCAGGAACCCCTGCCAGTCGGTCAGGACGCCCCCTCGTTGGTGACGGGATGGGGTGGCCCCGGTTCGAAGATCTGCAACACGTTTCCGTCCGGATCGCGGAAAGAAGCGAAGCGGCCGAGGTATGGAACGTCGGTTATGCCGCCGAGGAACTCCACTCCGCGTCCGGCGAGCGCGCGCATCGTGATCTCGATGTCGTCCACCTCGAACACGACCGTCGCGCCCATCGCCGCCGAAACACCACCGCGCGCGCCGTGGACCGCAAGGACGGTGTCGCCGACGTTGAACTCCGCCCAGTCGTCGCCGTAATGAACCTTCAGATCGAGGCCGAGGACGTCGCGATAGAACTCGAGCGACTCCGACATGTTCCAAGTCCAGTAGAACGTGCTGTTCACGCGCTTGAGCATTTGGCACTCCATTCGATCGCCGCTGCCGGGAACCTACCAATCGGGCTCGCCGGCAGCCAGTGAGTCGCGAACATGCGTCACGTCCCCGGCGGTGACCGCCACCGTTTCCACGTCTGTCTGCACGACGAGCGCCCCTTTGCCGTTCACCTCAACCGCGCGCCCTTCGATCGGCTCGACGCCGGCGCGATCAACCCGAACCCGCCGGCCGACCGTCGTGCACAGCGCGCGGTAGTCGTCCAGCGCGCGCCCCGGAGACACAAGTGCGCTCTCCAGATGACGCGAGATCGCAGCCGCCAGCGAGGCACCGTCGACGTCATTGACCCCCTGCATCGTCAGGCTGGTCGCCGTTTGTCTCAGGTCCTCGGGGAACTCGGCCTGCGCGAGGTTCAACCCAAGCCCCACCACAACGAAGTCTGGAAGGGCAGCCTCGGCGAGGATGCCACCGAGCTTGCGGTTCTCCACGAGCACGTCGTTCGGCCACTTCAGCACCACCTGAACCCCGGTCTCGGCACGCACAGCGCGCGCCACCGCCACCCCGGCGATCAACGGGATCAGCGGCCAGGACTCCAAAGGCAGCGTCGGACGCAGAACCCAGGAGATGGTCAACCCTTCCCCCGGCTCCGACACCCAGGCGCGCGCCAGTCGGCCGCGACCGGCGGTCTGCTCGCGCGCGACAACGACGCTCAGGTGCGGAGCGTCGGCCTGTGCCAGTTCCCGAGCATCGTCGTTGGTGGAGACCGTCTGGTTCCGAACCACGACGAGCGAACAGACTGCGGACAGCGCGCCGCGGAACCGGTCGGCGAATTCCTCGGATACAGACACGCCGTCCATTATCAAGGCGGATACAGGCCGGAGGCGAGGCTCTGTTATCCTGCGCGAGCCCATGTTCTCTAAGGTGCTCATCGCCAACCGCGGGGAAATCGCCATCCGCGTGATTCGCGCGTGCCGAGACCTCGGCGTCGGATCCGTGGCCGTTTACTCCGACGTCGACCGCGAAGCTCTACATGTCGCGATGGCCGACGAGGCTTACCTCCTGGGCGAGGCGGCTCCGGCCGCCAGTTACCTGAACATCGAGAAGATCCTGGAAGTCGCCGAGCGAGCGGGCGCCGAGGCGATCCACCCCGGCTACGGGTTCCTGGCCGAGAACGAGAACTTCGCGCGCGCCTGCGAGGACGCCGGTATCGCTTTCGTCGGCCCGCCAAGCACCGCGATCACTTCGATGGGTGACAAGATTTCCGCGCGCCGCGTTGCCGAAGCCGCGCGCGCGCCCATCGTGCCGGGAACCCTGGACCCGGTCGCCGACATCGAAGAGGTCCGCTCCTTCGGGAAAGAGCACGGCTACCCGATCGCGATTAAGGCCGCGTTCGGCGGAGGAGGCAGAGGCTTCAAAGTAATCCGCGAAGAGAAAGATCTTGAGGACGCGGTAGCCGGCGCGCAGCGCGAAGCCAAGTTGGCCTTCGGGCGCGACGAGATATACATCGAGCGATACCTCTCGGGCGCGCGCCACGTCGAGGCGCAGATCCTTGCAGACAAGCACGGAAACGTGATCTTTGTGGGCGAGCGCGACTGCTCGCTGCAGCGCCGCCACCAGAAGCTGGTCGAGGAGTCCCCCTCGCCCGCGGTGTCGCCGGAGGTGCGCGCGCGCATCGCCGAAGCAAGCTGCTCGATCGCGCGCCAAGTCGGGTACGTCAACGCAGGCACAGTCGAGTACATGCTCGACGCCGACAAGACCCGCTTCTACTTCATGGAAATGAACACGCGACTGCAAGTCGAGCACCCGGTCACGGAAATGTGCGCCGGTATCGACCTCGCGGCGTGGCAGATTCGCATCGCCGCCGGCGAGAAGTTGCCGTGGACGCAAGAGGAGATCGCCCCGCGCGGCCACGCCATCGAGGTCCGAATCAACGCCGAGGATCCCTCTAAGGGTCGCTTCCTTCCGGCGCCGGGGCGGATCGGCGCCTACCGCGCGCCCACCGGCCCCGGCGTACGCGTGGACTCAGGCTTCGGACCCGACACCGAGATCTCGCGCTCCTACGACTCGCTCATCGCGAAACTCATCACCTGGGGCGCCGACCGCGAAGAAGCCCGCCGCCGCATGATTCGTGCGCTGGATGAGTTCGTGATCGAAGGCGTTCGCACCACGATTCCCTTCCACCGCCGCGTTATGGAAGATCCCGGCTTCGTCTCCGGGGATGTCCACACCGCCTACGTCGAGAAGGAAATGCACCTCAGCGATTTGATCGTGCCTGCGCCGGTCAAGGTAGGGGCGCCGGCGATAGATGCGCCGCGCACCGTCGGCGTCGAGGTCGAGGGCAAGTTCTTCACCGTCGAGGTTCACGGCCTAGGACCGGTCGGGGCGGGCCCCACCGCGCAGGGCGCAAAGCCGACGGCTCCGACCGCGGAGGCGCGCGCCGGAACCCACGATGGCGAAACCAAGGTGACCGCGCCGATGCAGGGCACCATCGTGAAGACGGTCGTGAAGGACGGCGACCAAGTCAAGGCGGGAGACCTGCTGATCGTGCTCGAGGCGATGAAGATGGAAAACCACATCAACGCCCCGCGCGCGGGAACCGTCTCCAAGGTCGCAGTGAAAGCCGGTCAAAACGTCGAGACCAACTCGGTCCTCGTCGTCATCGCCTGACTCGGAAGGGTCGGGTGGACTCCCGCTGTCAGCGAAGCTCATCCCGCATCTCCGCACGGAGAGCAGACAAGGATGAACGCGCGCAGTATGAACAGAGGCGAGTGAGATGAGAGCAGCAGCAGCAGCTCATTACGATTTCTCGGGGGGAACTCGCAACCCGTATGCGAACCCTCTCTGCCCCGGTCAGAGATCCATGGGTTGGCCATGTTGACTCGCCTGTCGCCTCCGAGGAGAATCGGTCCGTTGTTTCAGTCAAAGACAAACACGATTCTTCACTCCCTATTCCCAAGTACCTAGCGAGAGCAGGGCGCAATGAGCGTGACGCTTGGACCTGTTGCAGGGAGGCCGACTGAAGGCACCCCCTTCTACTCCATCTCAGATCATGCGTTCAACTTCGACCTGAAGGAGATCCCCGAAGGGGCGGGGCATCAAGGTCACGTTGCACTCCTCCTGAACACACTTGGGATAGAGGTGGCGATAGCTAGTTCTCGCTGTCTCTATGTCTCGGGGTACTGCCCTGCCATGGGATGGACGATGACGCGCCTTGCGCCTCCTGCGGCGTCGTTTGGGGCCTTGAGTGCTTCATCTGAATCCAGGCTGGTCTCGGGCACCGGCATGCCCGTTGACTCTGGTCCGTGGATTGAGCGGTTCGACCCCTCTACGGGATGGTTCTGTTCGGGGAGGGAGGAGACGGAGGTCTCGACCGTGGCCGTCGAGTTCGCCACCGACACGCAAGTAGTTCTTCACCAGGGACGTCTCCTCGAAGTATGGATCAGACCAATGAACTGGGAAGAACTGGCCCGGTCGATCGGCGATGCACGTTGACACTCTGCGACGCTCGTCCATTTGCGGGCCACAGCGACGACGTCGCGGCGGAACTCTTCAGGGAACGCTTTGGGCATGTCGGCCTTCCTTCCGGTGAGGACGTATCCTCACACATTGCTGGAGTCAACCGAACCTGGGGCAGTCCCCCCCCCGAGTAATGTAGGGTAACCAGCTCGGTGAACTTCTCGCGCCGGGCCGAGGGTCGCCTCAGGTGCCGGGCAGCGGATCTCCTACTTGCGGGGCCTTGGGGCGTTCGGCTTCTCCCTTTAGCTGAGCAAGCAACGGAGCCGCGAGGGCCTCGCCCACCGCGCGGTGAACGTCGGCAGGCCAGTGGATTCCGTCCGGGTTCAGCCGGTCGGCCGCAGGTTCAATAAACGGCCACGACGCAACTGTCGGGAACCCGTGACGCTTGGCGATCGCGAACTGCAACTGCTCGCGCTCGGCCCTCTTGGGATGGGTGAATCCGTAGTAAGCCGAGTTATGACCTATGGGACCCATCACCACGCCCGCGGCGTTGCGAGCCAAAGCGCGAACCTGGAACAGCAACCCGTCGAACATTCGCAAGAACTCATTGAGCGGAGTGCGCGAGAACCTGCCGCCGCTGATCGCAACCCCCCAGGGGTGTGTGGATTGCAGCAGCACTCGCGCGCGCCGACGAAGCCAAGGAGTCCGCAAGTACGGCACGATCGCCTCCAGGACCGGAGGAACTCCGGCCGGGGCGTTGTCGAAGTTCGCGCAGGCGACCACCACTGCGTCGGCGCCCATCAGGACCTCAAACTGAATGTGGCGGTCCTTGGTAACCATCCGCCAAGCGTCCCGGGTGTCGGCCCCGGGGCGCGCGATCACCGTGGTTTGCACCGGTCGTCCGAGACCGCGCTCAAGCACCTCGGCTATCACGTTCGGATACAGCTCAGGGTCGAAAGGCAACTGCGGGCCGCGATCGGTGGTGAACGCAGTGCTGTCACCGAGCACCACAAGCCGAAGAGGGAGTTCGTTGTTTGTCACTTATCAGCGTCCCATCAGCAAACGAGCGGCCTCTTGCACGCTACCGCCGAAACTCGGATAAACCGAAAACGCCTGCGCGAGTTGCGCAACGGTGAGGCGCACATGCACCGCAACCGACACCGACAAGATGAGGTCACTCGCGTGCGGCGCGACGATCGTTCCGCCGATCACCGTTCCACTCCCGGAAATAGCGACGATCTTGACGAAGCCATCTTCCAGCGAAGACATCTTGGCGCGCGCGTTGGTGGCGAACGGCAACATCACGACCTCGGCGTGCAAGCCGCGCGCGGCGGCCTCAGCCTGCGAGATCCCAACTGTTGCGATCTCAGGATCGGTGAACACCGTCGCGGCGATCTCGTCGCGCGCGAGCGGAGTCACCGCCTGACCAAGGGTGTGCCACATCGCAATCCGACCTTGCATCGCGGCGGTGCTCGCCAACATCACACCTCCGGTGACGTCTCCGGCGGCATAGATATGCGAAACGTTCGTGCGACTGACGCCGTCCACCGGGATTTCACCGCGCGCGCCGACTCGCACGCCGGCATTGCCGAGCGCGAGCGCTGCGGAGTTCGGCGACTGGCCGACCGTGAACAGGGCATGGCTGCCCGTCAGCGCCTGCCCGTCGCCCAGATCTACCTCGACCCCGCCGTCCACGGCGCGCGCGCCGTGCGCACGCGTTTGCTTGAGCAATGTCATCCCCCGCCGACGAAACACCGACTCCAAGACGTCCGCGGCATCGGCATCCTCTCCGGGGAGCATGCGATCTCGAGACGAAACCAGCGTCACGCCTGCGCCCAAACGGTTGAACGCGTGCGCGAACTCCGCGCCGGTTGCGCCGGAACCGACCACGATGAGTGACTCGGGAACCGAATCCAAATCGTAGACCTGCCGCGAGTTCAGGATTCGCACGCCGTCGCACGGGGCGCTCGGCAACTCGTTGGGGCTTGATCCCGTCGCGATCAGCACGACGTCCGCCTCGATCCGTTCCCCCGCCGCCGGACCCTCGGCGACCAACAAAGTGTGTGGATCGATGAAGCGCGCGGTTCCCTGCACCATGCGGACGCCGGCTTCGAGGATCTTGGTTTCGATGTCCCGGCTCTGCGCGCTGGCCAGCCACAGTATCCGCTCAAAGACCTTGTGGAGATTGACATTCAGCTTCGGGGTCTCAGACGTCAGACCAAGACGCGGTGCCGTGCGCATGTACGTCACAACCTCGGCCGTCGAACACAGCGTCTTGGACGGCACGCAGTCCCACAGCACGCAGGCACCGCCGACGCCGGCACTGTCGATCAGCGTGACCTCCGCGCCCAGCTCGGCACCGACCAGCGCAGCCTCGTAGCCGCCCGGCCCTCCTCCGATGATCGCTATTCGAACGGCCATCAGCGTCGCGGCCTGTAGACGCCGAACACGTCGCGCATCACACCGCACACCTCGCCCACCGTCGCCATCCGTCGCAGAGCCTCGCGGATCGGAACCATCAAGTTGTCGGTTCCGTTCGCAGCGTCACGCAAGTTCTGCAACGCCGCCCGGGCGGCTGCGTCGTTGCGGCGCGCGCGCACAGCGCGTACTCGCTCGACTTGCGCCGCTTCCACCGAGGCATCCACCCGCAGCAGTTCCGCGGTCGTCTCCTCTGACTCCTGATACGCGTTTACTCCGACGACGGTGCGCCCGCGCGCCTCGATCGCCATCTGCTCATCGTAGGCAGAGCGCTCGATCTCTTCCTGCATGAACTCGATCGAGCGCACCGCGCCGCCCATGTCCTCTATCCGGCTGAGATAGGCGCGCGCGCGCGCCTCGATCTCTCGCGTCAACGACTCGACATACCACGAGCCGCCCAGCGGATCAGCCGTGTCCACAACTCCGGACTCCGACGCGATGATCTGCTGAGTGCGGAGCGCGATCTTCGCCGCGCGCTCGCTCGGCAACGCCAGCGCCTCATCAAAGGAGTTCGCGTGCAACGACTGCGTCCCGCCCAGCACCGCCGCAAGTGCCTGGATCGCGACCCGCACGATGTTGTTCTCGGGCTGCTGCGCGGTGAGTTGGACCCCGGCCGTCTGCGTGTGGAAACGCAACATCATCGAGCGCGCATCTTCGGCGCCGAATCGATCGCGCATGATCTGGGCCCACAGCGCGCGCGCCGCGCGGAATTTCGCGACTTCTTCCAACAGGCTCGTACGGGCGACGAAGAAGAAGGACAATCGCGGGCCGAATGTGTCCACAGGAAGGCCTGCACCGATGGCCGCCTCGACGTAGGCGATTGCGTCGGCGAGCGTGAAGGCGATCTCCTGCACCGCGGTCGCGCCCTTCTCCGCCATGTGGTAGCCCGAGATAGAGATCGTGTTGAACTTGGGAAGGTGCTCGGCACAGTAGGCAAAGGTGTCGGTGATCAGCCGCATCGACGGCTCGGGGGGATAGATGTAAGTCCCCCGCGCGATGTATTCCTTGAGGATGTCGTTTTGGATCGTGCCCGTCAGAGCGGCTGGATCCACACCCTGCTCCTCTCCGACCAACTGATACAGCATCAGCAAGACCGACGCCGGAGCGTTGATGGTCATCGAGGTGGAAACCTTGTCCAGCGGAATCCCGTCGAACAGCGTTCGCATGTCCTGCAGCGAATCGATCGCGACTCCGACCTTGCCGACCTCACCCTCGGAAACGGCGTCGTCGGAGTCGTATCCCATCTGCGTCGGAAGGTCGAAGGCCACCGACAAGCCGGTCTGGCCGTGGTCGAGCAAATACCGATACCGCGCGTTGGATTCGGCGGCCGTCGCGTACCCCGCGTACTGACGCATCGTCCACACGCGACCGCGATACATGTCGCGGTAGACCCCACGCGCGTACGGGAACTCCCCCGGCGAACCTAGGCCGGCCGCATCGAATTCACCGAGCGTGGCCGGATCGTATATCGGCTCGATCGGAATACCGGAAGGGGTCAAGCGCTCGTTCTCGGACATGGTGGACATCATGCTATATTGCGGCCGGAAGCGGCGCGGCGCGAGGTGCGTCGGGGCTGCTTTTTTCGTGAGAGGGAGGCGTGGAGTGTCTCGACTACTTCCCGAACGCGTTGGCACCGTCTACAAGGGCGGGCAGGGCCAGTGGTCCTGGGCGATTCACCGCATCACCGGTGTCGCCGTCATCGTGTTCCTATTCGTTCACATCGCCGACACAGCACTCGTCGGGTTCGGACCGGAAGTCTTCAACCGGGTTGTCAGCACATACCACAACCCCGTAATTCGCCTGCTCGAAATCGGGCTGGCGGCCGCGGTTCTGTTCCACGCGCTGAACGGCCTACGCATCATCCTGATCGACTTCGTTCCGCGAATGGCGGACTACCACAAGCAGCTATTCCGCGGCGTCGTCGGCCTGTACATCGTGATGATCATCCCGGCCCTGTACTTCATGGGCCGTGGCGTTCTGAGGAGTCTGTGATGGCCGTCACGACGGGATCCAAACGCACGCCGGCGCGCGAGCGCGCATCGAGTTCGACCGAGTTGTGGACGTGGCTGTTCATGCGCGTCTCCGGCCTTGTCTTGGTGTTCCTGGTTCTCGGTCACTTCACCATCGTCCACCTGCTGGACGGCGGAATCGATCGCATCAACTTCAAGTTCGTCGCAGGACGCTGGTCGAACCCACTGTGGCAAACCTGGGACTGGACGATGCTGTCCCTCGGCTTGCTGCACGGGACCAACGGCGTCAAGACGCTCATCAATGAGTACGTGAGCAAGCCCGGCAAGCGCACATTGCTGAAGAGCATCCTCTACGTTCTCACCTTAGTGTTCTTGCTCCTCGGCACGGTCGTGATCGTCGCGTTTGATCCCACGAAGGGAACGGGTTTCTGATGCCGCGCTACCACACCTATGACGCGATCATCATCGGGGCCGGAGGCGCCGGATTGCGTGCGGCGCTCGAGTCGTCGAAGCGAGTGAAGACCGCAGTCATCACCAAGCTCTACCCAACACGCTCACACACCGGCGCAGCACAAGGCGGCGTGTGCGCATCCCTGGCCAACGTCGAAGATGACAACTGGGAATGGCACGCGTACGACACCGTCAAGGGTTCGGACTTCTTGGCCGACCAAGACGCCGTCGACGTGATGTGCCAAGAGGCCTCGCACGCCGTGCTCGAACTTGAGCGCATGGGGCTTCCGTTCAACCGGACGCCCGACGGCAGGATCGACCAGCGGCGGTTCGGCGGCCACACGCGCAACCACGGCGAAGGCCCGGTCAAACGAGCGGCCTACGCGGCCGACCGTACCGGCCACATGATCTTGCAGACGCTGTTCCAGCAGTGCGTGAAACAAGGCGTGGAGTTCTTCAACGAGTTCTACGTTCTGGACGTCGTGATGTCGGGCAAGCAAGTCGCCGGCGTCGTGGCGTACGAGTTGGCAACCGGCGAGTTGCACGTCTTCCACGCAAAGGGCGTGCTGTTCGCGTCCGGCGGATTCGGCAAGATGTGGAAGGTCACGTCGAACGCCCACGCGCTTACCGGGGACGGCCCCGGAGCCGTCCTTCGCCGTGGGCTTCCGTTGGAGGACATGGAGTTCTTCCAGTTCCACCCGACGGGGCTCTACGGCATCGGCATCCTGCTGTCGGAGGCCGCGCGCGGCGAGGGCGGCATCTTGCGAAACGGACTCGGCGAGCGGTTCATGGAGCGTTACGCGCCGACCATCAAGGACTTGGCGCCGCGCGACATGGTCAGCCGTGCGATCTATTTCGAGATCAAGGAAGGCCGCGGGTGCGGTCCGAAGAAGGACCACGTCCTGCTGCACGTCGATCACCTCGACCACAAACTCGTCGAGGAGAAGTTGCCCGATATCACCGAGTTCGCGCGGATCTACCTCGACGTCGAACCGCTGAAAGAGGGCGTGCCGATCCAACCCACGGCGCACTACGCAATGGGCGGGATCCCGACCGACGTCTTCGGGCGCGCGCTGGCCGACGCCAAGAACACGCCCGTTCGGGGGATGTATGCAGCCGGCGAATGCGCGTGCGTGAGTGTTCACGGCGGCAACCGCCTGGGGACGAACTCGCTCCTGGACATCATCGTGTTCGGACGCCGCGGCGGCATCACAATGGCTGAGGAAACCCGGCAGATGGACTTTGCGCCGCTGCCGGCCGATGCACACGAGGCAACCGAGGCTCTGCTGGCCGGGATCCTCGAGCGGCCGCAACAGGAATCGATCGCCGACCTGCGGGCGGAACTGCAGCAGTCTATGGACGACAACTGCGGCGTCTACCGCACCGACGAACTGCTCGGGCAACAGGTGGAGATCATCGCCGAGTTGCAGGACCGCTACGAAAACGCCGGCGTCAAGGACAAGTCGTCGACGTATAACACCGAACTGCTCGAGGCAGTCGAGTTGGGATTCCTTCTCGATCTTGCGCAGGTCACGGTGGCGGCGGCGCACGCCCGCAAGGAATCGCGAGGCGGGCACTACCGCGGCGACTACACGAGCCGAGACGACGTGAAGTGGATGAAGCACTCACTGGCTTGGAAGAACGGGCAGAAGACAAAGCTCGACTACAAGCCGGTCACCGTGACGCGCTACCAGCCCACCGAGCGCAAGTACTGAAGGAGATCACTCGATGACGTGGACCAAGCGGACCGAACCCGTCCGCGCGCAGCGTAAGGGGGTCGCAGCATGAGTGCGGCGATCAACCCGAGCAAGCGGGCGACGTTTAAGATCCTTCGCTTCGACCCGGCGGTGGACTCGAAGCCTCACTGGGAGACCTACACCGTCACGTACGAGGCACTCGACAGAGTGTTCGACGGCCTTCACCAGATCAAGTGGCATCAGGACGGCTCGCTGACGTTCCGCCGTTCCTGTGGTCACGGGATCTGCGGGTCGGACGCGATGCTGATCAACGGCGTCAACCGTCTGGCGTGCAAGGTTCTAATCAAGGACCTCAAGCAACCGATCAAGATTGAGCCCATTCGCGGCCTTCCGGTCGAGAAGGACCTCGTGGTTGACATGGAGCCGTTCTTCGCGGCCTACCGCAAGGTTCTGCCGTTCCTGATCAACAACGACCCCGAACCCGACCGCGAGCGGCTGCAGTCCCCCGCCGATCGCGAGCGCTACGACGACACCACCAAGTGCATCTTGTGCGCCTGCTGCACGACCTCGTGCCCGATCTTCTGGGCCGACGGCGAGTACCAGGGCCCGGCGGCGATCGTCAATGCGCACCGATTCATCTTCGACTCCCGCGACCATGCCGCGGACGACCGAATCGGGATCCTCACCGACGCCGAGGGCGTGTTCAAGTGCCGCACCACCTTCAACTGCACCGACGCCTGCCCGCGCGACATCCACGTCACGCGAGCGATCCAAGAGGTCAAACAGGCGGTCTTGTACTCGAAGGTCTAACGCACACTCACAGAAGAGCCGGCCAATGGCCGGCTCTTCGCTTTGTGGTGACTAGGCGCGCGCGCGCGGAGTGAAGCCGACTTTGGCGTAGACGTCGGCGACGGTTGCGGCAGCGACTTCCTGGGCCTTGCGCGCGCCGATCTCCAGCACGCGCGCCAGTTCCGCGGGATCCGAGGTGAACTCGCGGTAGCGAGCCTGCAGCGGCTCCAGGTGCGCCACGATCGCGTCGGCGAGCCCGGACTTGAAGTCGCCGTAGCCCTTGCCCTCGTACTCGGCCTCGAGTTCGGCGACGGTCTTGCCGGTCACGACCGAGTAGATCGTGAGCAGGTTGGTGATCGCGGGCTTGTCTTCGCGCGCGAGGATCTCGCGCCCGGAGTCGGTGACTGCGATCTTGACCTTCTTGCGCACTACCTCGGGAGGATCGGTGATCTTGATGGTTCCTTGCGGCGACTCGGCCGACTTCGACATCTTCGCCAGCGGGTTCTGCAAGTCTTTGATGCGCGCGCCCACGGTGGGGATGGCGGGTTCGGGCACGACGAAGGTCTCGCCGTAGCGGGAGTTGAAACGCTGCGCGACGTCGCGCGTAAGTTCCAGGTGCTGCTTTTGGTCCTCGCCGATCGGAACGTGATCCGCTTGATACAGCAAGATGTCCGAAGCCATCAACACCGGATACGCGAATAGACCAAACCCGATCGAGGCTTCCTTTTGCTTCGCCGACTTGTCCTTGAACTGCGTCATGCGCCGCATCTCGCCGAACATGGCGAAGCACCCGAGCACCCATGCGAGTTCGGCATGTTCGTGCACGTGCGACTGCACGAACAGCGTCGCCTTTTCGGGGTCGATGCCGACGGCAAGGTAGACGGCGGCAAGATCCAGGGTCGCGCGGCGCAACTCGTCAGGGTCCTGAGGCAACGTGATGGCGTGCATGTCCACGATGCAGAAGAAGCAGTCGTTTTCATGCTGAGCAGCGACGAACTGGCGCAGCGCGCCGATGTAGTTGCCCATGTGGATGTCGCCGGTGGGCTGCACTCCCGAAAGGATCCGGGTCACGCTCACTCCCTCCAATTGAAAACGCGCGCGCGTGGCGGCACTCTACCAACCGTGCCTGCCACGCGCGCGCGCGTGAAACGAACTGCTAGGCGAGCTGCGCCAGGTCGGCACACTTGCCGCGCACGGCCTCAGCGGCCTCACGAAGGCCCGAGAGTTCCGTGTCGGTCAGCGGCAACTCGACGATCTCCTTGACGCCGCCGGCGCCCAAACGCGCCGGGACGCCCAGGTAGACGTCTTTGATTCCGTACTGGCCGGTCACCCATGCGCACACCGGCATCGAAGCCCCGGTGTCGCCTGCGACGGCCTCGACCATCGTGGCCGCCGCGCTCGACGGCGCGTAGTACGCGCTGCCGGTCTTGAGCAGTCCGACGATCTCGGCTCCACCGTCACGGGTCCGCTTGACCAACCGCTCGACCGTCTCGGCATCGCACACGTCCGCAAGCGGCTTGCCGGCAACGGTGACCTGTGATGGCACCGGCACCATGGTGTCGCCGTGCGAGCCCAGCGTGATCGCCTCGACCTCCAACGGAGACACGCCGAGTTCCTCGCCCACGAAGTGCTTGAACCGCGCAGTGTCGAGCATGCCGGCCTGACCGAGCACCCGCGCGTGCGGGAAGCCCGAGGCCTCGCGGAACAGGAAGGTCATCTCGTCCAGCGGGTTCGTCACCACGATGACGACTGCGTTCGGAGACCCGGGGCAGAACTGCTCGGCAACGCCGCGGATGATCTTGGCGTTGACTTCGAGCAAGTCCATGCGGCTCATGCCCGGCTTGCGGGGCAGGCCCGCGGTGACCACGCACACGTCCGAGCCTGCGGTCTCTTCGTAGGTGTTCGTGCCCACGATGCGGGTCTCGAACCCTTCGATCGAACGGGACTGCATCATGTCGAGCGCGAGGCCCTGAGGCAGCCCCTCGACGATGTCGGTCATGACGATCTCGTCGATAACCTTGGATTCCGCCAGCCGCTGAACTGTCGTAGATCCGTATTTGCCGGCGCCGACGACCGTTACTTTCATCGCAGCTCCTCCATCTTCAGGATGACGCCATCGGCGACCTGGCTTGTCCCGACGGCCGTGGGGTCGTCGCGACGCGCCTTGAGGTCGTAGGTGACGTACTTGCCTTCCTTGATGACCGCGGCGAGCGCGTTCTCCAACAAGTCCGCCGCCTCGATCTCTTCCAGGTGCCGCAGCATCAGGACACCCGAGAACATCATTGCCATCGGGTTGACCTTGTTCTGACCCTTGTACTTGGGCGCGCTTCCGTGAGTTGCCTCGAACACCGCAACCTCGTCACCGATGTTCGCGCCCGGCGCGACACCGAGTCCGCCGATGAGGCCGGCACACAGGTCGCTGATGATGTCGCCGTACAGGTTCGGAAGAACCAGGACGTCGTACTCCTCGGGGCGCTTGACCAACTGCATCGAAACGTTGTCCACGATGCGATCATCGAACTCGATCTCAGGGTAGCCCTTGGCGACCTCGCCGGCAGTGCGAAGGAACAGACCGTCGGAGAACTTCATGATGTTGGACTTGTGGACCGCGGTGACCTTCTTGCGGCCGTTCTGGCGCGCGTAGTCGAAGGCGAACTTGGTGATGCGCGCGCTGCCCGAGATCGAGATCGGCTTGATCGTGATACCGGAGTCTTCCTTGATCTGCTTGGACTGAATGTCGTTCAGGAAGTCGATGACCTTCTTGGCGTCGTCGGTCCCCTGCTCGAACTCGATTCCCGCGTACAGGTCCTCGGTATTCTCGCGAACGATGACGATGTTGGCGCCGGGGAACGTGCCGGGGATTCCCTCGTAGTACTTGCACGGACGCAAGCACGCGTAGAGGTCGAGTTCCTTGCGAAGCGCAACGTTCACGCTGCGGAAGCCGCCGCCGATCGGAGTGGTGATCGGACCCTTGATGGCGATCTTGTTGGTCCGGATCGACTCGAGGACGTGCTCGGGCAGCGGGGTCCCGTACTTGTCCATCACGTCGGCGCCGGCGTCCTGCACGTCCCAGTCGAACGCGACGCCGGTGCCTTCGAGAACCCGACGAGTTGCCTCGGATAGCTCGGGACCGACACCGTCACCAGGAACAAGCGTCACACGATATGCCATAGAAACTTTCCTCCCTCATGGAGAACACGAAGTCTGGTTCGAATAGATGCGCGCGCCATTATCGCGCGTCTAGTGCGCGCCGCTCAAAGCGACCCCGGGCGCGCGGCTCACCAATGCCCCACCAAGATCCGTCCCAGTGTTCCTGCCAGCGCCGCGAGCACGCCGACCCTGCGCGTCCAACGCCCTGCGGTTCGAAGAAGTTCCCTGCGACGCGCGCGCTCGGGGGCCGAGCGCATCCGTGCGAGCACCCCGAAACCGATCCCCACCGCGGCCACCACGGCGCCGTAGCCCCCGGTGGCGGCGAAGTACCGAGGGGTCGGGGTGGAGATCGTTGCCTGGGTGACCACGCCGATGGTGCCCACGAGCAGCGCAAGGCCCCCGACCAGCACGACATAGGGGATGGCTCGACGGTATCCCATCTTTACGCCGCGAGCGATCATGTCCGCGCGCTCGGGTATAGGACCTCGCGTCACGGCCACAAGTAGCAGGCCATATAGCAGCACGCCTGCCCCCCAGACGACCAGGAAGGAGTACGCCTTCATTTCGTCGGACCGATGGGGTACATGGCCACGCCCGCGAGCGCAGCCGCCAGCCGCGTGGCATCGCTTAGCGTCTTGTACCCGGCCACCGTCAACCCGACGCCCACCGCGAACTGCGTGGCGCTATCTCCGCACGGGGTCGCGGCGTCGTCGTCAAGACAGTCCATGGCCGTCACGCCGAACGCACCCACGACCCCGGCGAGTGCAGCGGGGCCGACGCTCGCCTCCAGAGCGGCAACCGTTGCAGCCGACAGGGTGACGGTGCCTGCGGCCACGGCGAGCAGACCCGCCGTAGCCACCACGGCCACCACACCTGCGGCGATGGCTATCCCCTGAAAGACACTGCGCCAGGGGAACAAGCCGAGTGGATCGATCAACACCGTTGGGCGGTTGTTCGCATACACGTACGCACTGACGTAGGGAGTCCCAGTGCGGGACGCGACGGGATCCACTTGCAGGAACCTGCCAAGGCTCGGATCCATGGCGCGCGAAATGCTCACCAGTGGCCCACCACGATCCGTCCCAGAGTTCCTGAGAGCGCCGCGAGCACGCCGACTCTGCGCGTCCAGCGCCCTGCGGTTCGAAGGAGTTCCCTGCGACGCGCGCGCTCGGGTGC
>JBAZZY010000024.1 GCA_041658565.1 Actinomycetota bacterium
TCATACAAACGATATCGGCGGCTGGGGCGTTCGGCTTCAGGACGCGAACGTTGCGGGCACATCGCGACTCATGTCAGGATTCGCCCGAGAAATTCAGCACCGCTTCGCGAGCAACGCACTACGCATACGCTGGGGCTTCGCAAACCGACCTGCGGTTTTGCCACTGTTGACACCACCGTCGCCGATGCGTACCTTTGCGCCCGCGACGCCCCGAAAAGCTCATGTAAGAACGTCGGTGAAAGGGGAAGGCACCGGCGCTCCGAACGGTTGATCGGGGCGTTCGCCTTTTCCAGCCTCGCGCCTGTGCGCGCAGCGGGCATTTGGCCTGCATCGCCGAGACCGTTACCATCGCGCCCATGCTGAACGACGAATTCGAAGCTCAGGTTCGGAAGCGCATGGGGAACAGCGCCTTCTCTCAGTGGATGGGTCTGGAACTCGTATCGCTGGGTGAGGGAACCAGCGAAGTGCGACTGACCCTCGAGCCGCACCACCTAAACCCTGGAGGAATCGCGCACGGAGGCGTCATCGCATCCCTGCTCGACGTGGCGATCGGGCTCGCCCACCGCACCCAGCTCGACCACTCTTCCGCACACGTCACGATCCAGCTCCAGATCAACTACTTGCGTGCGGTCACAGCCGGAACCATCACGGCTCACGGCACCTCGGTACACGCCGGAAGCCGAACCGGTTACGGCGAGGCAACCCTGACGGACGAGAGCGGCAAACCGCTGGCGCGCGCCACAGGCACGTTCCTCGTCCTGCCGGGCGGCGTCGAAGACCTCAAGCGCACACTCGCCCTCGACGGCGAGTAGGCGCTACTCGCCGCGAAAGACCGGCTCTCTGCGTTCCCGCGCCGCCTGCAACCCTTCAAGTAGGTCGGCGGTCGCCATCGTGACCGGCTGCGCGAGCGCCTCGTACTCGAGCATCGCCTCCAAGTCCTGGTGTTCCGCCAGATACAGAGCCCGCTTGAGCATCGCCGTCGGAATCGGCGCCGTGGATGCGATGTCGCGCGCCAGCGCCAGGGCCGCCTCAAGAACCTCACCCGCCGGGAGCGCGCGATTGACCAGTCCGATTCGCGCGGCCTCACGACCGTCGATGGGGCGCGCGCTGAAGAACATCTCGGCCGCGCGCGCCGTTCCAACCAGGCGTGTCAGCAAGTACGTCGCAGCCATGCCGGGATGCATCCCCAATCGGGTAAACGGCACCGACAACTTGGCGTCCTCGGCTGCGATCCGTATGTCACACGCCATGGCAAGGCACAACCCCGCACCGACTGCGTGACCGTTCACCGCGGCGATCGTGGGAATGTCGAGACTGCGTACGCTGAGGAACTTGGGGTAGAACACGCGCATCTTCGCGCGGATGTCGGGAACGCTCGCCCCGGGACCGGGATTGATCCACGACAGGTCTCCCCCGGCGCAAAAGGCAGATCCTGCTCCTGTAAGAACCAGCGCGCGCGCGCCGGCGTCGGCTCGGACCGACTCGACGGCCGCGACGAATGCGTCGGTCAGCGCCGGGTCCATCGCGTTGCGACTCTTCGGACGATTCAGGATGAGCGTGACGACTCCCCCGTCGCGTTCGACGAGAACCGGTTCCGAAGACATACGTGCTCCCTCTCTCTCGAAGACCGCGAAAGCATACCGGTGCACCGAGGATGTAACGCCGGACACGTCACCGCAGTCTCACGGTCAGAACAAGGAGGAGGTGAGAAGATGTATCACTTTGCAATCGTCGCAATGCTGGGTCTTGCTTGTTGGAAGTTCGTCGGGATGCTCCTCGGACTGATGAAGCAGGAAATGGACGGCTCCGTCAGGGCCTTTGTCACGTTGGGCACCGGCGTGCTCTTCGCCGAGATCCTGGGCTACTCAGTGTTCGCCGGATGGGGAGCGACCTTCCGCAGCGACTGGATGGGACCGGTCTTCACGGGACTCACCATCGGAGCGCTCGCCTACGTCTGGCATCACATGCTCGGGGTGTTGGAAGCGTACGGGCGCCGCAGCCGCGACCAAGCTCGCGAGATCGAGCAGCGCATTCCGCGCGCCGCGTGAGCTACAAGCGGACTGTTACCCGAAAGGGCCGGAGTTCCCCGCCGGCCCTTTCGTCTTTCACTCGCCGAGGTAGATGAACCCGTAACCCTCGTCGCGGAAGGGAATGCCGGCGCGCGCCAGCGCTTCGTCGAAGTCCCCTTTGCATTCGGGATCGGTTTCCTCCATCCCGTGATCGGCAAGCACTACGAATGCCGTCTCGCCGTTGCCCCAGTCGAGCGCGTCCAGAATCCGAGCGATCCGGCGGTCGGTATCACGAAGTCCGGCGCGCGCGATCTCCGAATACGGTCCACCTGCGTGCGCCGCCGCGTCCGGAAGAATGAGGTTGATCCACATCACGCGCGGACGCGGGTTGCCCGCGACTCCCAACCACACATCGATGGCCTGGCGAACCGCGATGTGATCGGCAGAGCTTGCCCACGCGTATCCGCCGGGAGTCGCCGCAAACATCTCGGTGGTGTCGGGCAGCCCGCGCGCGTCGGGCAGCGCTCCCGCGATCCCGCCGACCCCGGCGGCACGCACCAAATCGAACGTTGCGTACCCCGCGCCGCGATCGCAAGGTTCGTTCACCGCGGCGGTGAATCCGCCGCCGGAGCGAGCAACGGCCTCGAACAACGTTTCGACGTCCGCGCGGATCTCCTCGCGCGCCTGGTGCCAGGTCGCCGGCTCGTTCGCTTTGATCTGCCGGCGGGCCGCTCTGTCGAAGTAGTAGTTGTGCAAGATGCCGTGGCGCCCTGGGTGCGCACCGGTGAGCGCCGTCGTGTGGTTGGCGAGCGTGACGCTGGGAAACGACGAGATGCATCCGTGCCCGTACGTCGTTCCCTCGGACATCAGACGTGCGATGCACGGCAATTCACCCGCGTCGGCCATGGCGTAAAGCACGTTCGCGTTCGTCCCGTCACACAGAAACGCCACGACGTTCTTGGCGAACGCATCGGGGTCCAGCGCCTCCTCGAGCACTCGCCCCTCTTGCGCGCGCAGCAGCCGGCCATCGGACGCGGCGTGAACGCCGGCGAGGCGAGCCAGAGTGGGAGCGATGTCCACCATGCGTGCACTGCGCTCGAGACGCCCGAGCCTTCCCAGCCCGGCACCGGCAAGGATCAGCGGTGCGCGCGACTGCACCAGATCCAGCGATCCGTGCTCTCCACGGTGACCACCGCGCTCCTCCCAGTTGTGCGCGGGCGCGTGCAGCACCACGAGGTCCGGCGCGCGCGGATCCTCGAAGAGCTGGCCGATCCGGTCATAGGCGTCGGGGTAGTGATTCGTGTGCGACGGCGGTCGAACGTGCGCGATCTCGCGCTCCAACGGACGGAAGGCCCCTGCGTCCTGGCGCTCCAAAGGATTGCGGTTGCGCGCCCACTCGATGGTCCCGTCGCGGCGCGCCGACACCGAGCCTTCGCGTGTGTGCGCCTCAAACCTCCCATCGCCGCGCACAAGGACCATGTCCACTACGTGCGCGAGCGCGTCGCCCAGCAGCACGGCCGACGCGTCGTCCGCAAGCGAGTCCGAGTGCACGGTGAGGGACTATACTCGCGCCGTGCGCGCGCGCCGGGTTCTTCACATCGTGCCTCACACGCACTGGGATCGCGAGTGGTACGAGCCCTTCGAGGGATACCGGTTCCTTCTCGTCAAGACGCTGGACCGGCTGCTGGATCTACTTGACTCCGATCCCGCTTTCTCGCATTTCAACTTCGACGGCCAAACTGCCGCGATCGAGGATTACCTCGAAGTGCGCCCCGAGGCGCAAGAGCGCATCCGAGCCGCGGTTCAAAACGGACGCATCGCGATGGGTCCCTGGCGAATCCTGATGGACGAATTCTTGTGCTCTGCCGAGACCATCGTGCGAAACCTTCAACAAGGCGTCGCGTCCTGCGCGCGGTTCGGCCGGCACATGCGCGTCGGCTACATCCCGGATTCCTTCGGACACATCGCGCAGATGCCCCAGATCCTGCAACTCGCGGGACTCACCGACGCGGTGGTCTGGCGCGGTGTGCCGCGAGCAGTCGACCGAACCTCGTTTTGGTGGGTGGCTCCCGACGGCTCCCGAGTTCGCACGGCGTACCTGGCAACGTCGTACTCAAACGCGGCGACGCTGCCCGATCGAGTCGAGGATCTGCTCGTGCGCGCGCGCCGTATCGCGGACGACCTCGAGCCATTCCGACCCGGAGATGTTCTACTCGCTATGAACGGCAGCGATCACCGCCCGCCGCAGCCGCACTTGCCCGCCGCCATGGCCGCAGCCAATGCGGCGCAGGACGAGTTCAAGCTGCGCGTCGGATCCGTGGAGGAATACCTGCGCGCGCTGCCTGCGCCGGACGACCTGCCTGTGTGGCGCGGCGAGTTGCGCTCGGGGGCGCGCGCCAATCTGCTCATGGGAGTCGCCGGAGTGCGGGTGCCGCTCAAGCAAGCGGAGTTCACCGCGTCGGCACTGCTGGAGCGCTACGCAGAACCCCTGCAAGCGCTCGCAGGCTCGGACACGGGGCGACTGCTCGAGCGCGCATGGCGCTGGATGGTTGAGAACTCCGCTCACGACTCGATCTGCGGCTGCGGCATCGACGCCGTCGCCGACCAGGTGCTTGCGCGCTATCAGGAAGCCACGCGCGTCTCCGACCTCGTTGCGGCCGACTCGCTAAAGCAGCTCGGCGCGCGCCTCGACACTGCCTCGCTGCCGCAGGGACGCGAGGCAGCGATCGTGTTCAACCCATCTGCGCGGCCGCGATCGGGAGGCGCCGTCGAGGTCACGCTTACCGCCCCCGGAGAGCCGGGCGCACTTGCGTTTCGCGCCGCCGACGGTTCACTTGCGCCGGCGCAAGTCCTGGCAACCCAGGAGCGCATCGTCGTCGACATGACGTTGCGGGGCACCCAACTCGCGCGGATCGTTCCAACCATCCACTCACGACAGATCAGCGAGCTGTGGGTGAACAGCGTGACCGTCGAGCCGGGCTCGCCGGCGATCGTACGCATGCGTCTGTCTCCGGTTCCCGAGGGCGAATTCGACGTCGAAGCGGCAAAGCGAGCCGTCGAGGGACTCGCGCGCCGCCGGCCGAAGGCGAAGTTCCGCGTCTTGGGCGTGGGGCCACCGCTGTGCCGCGCGCTCGTGCGCCTTCCCGAAGTAGGCGGCCTCGGTTGGACCTTGCTCGAGCCGGTCTCGGCGCGCGACATCCCCGGCCCCGCCGCGCGCGCGGACGGGCACGTGCTGGACAACGGCATCTTGCGCGCCGAGGTCGGCGCCGACGGGCGGGTCGCGCTCACTCGCCTTGCCGACGGGTTCCGCTACGAGGAACTCCTGGGCATCGAAGAAAGCGGGGACGCCGGCGACGAATACAACTACTCGCCGCCGGAGCAAGACCTCGTCGTCACCGAACCGTCCGGACCGGTCGTCATCGACGAAGTCTCGGCCGGACCGGTCGAGGCAGCGCTGCGCTTCACGCGCACCTACCGCGTGCCGGCGGGACTCACCGGCGGCGGCCGCGCGCGCGCACGCCGAATGATCCCCATGCGCGTACATACCGAGATCGCATTGCGCGCCGGCGAGGCGTTCCTGCGCGCCCGCATCGACCTCGAAAACGGCGCGACCGACCACCGCGTCCGCGTCATCGTCCCGTTGCCGTTCACCACCGAGCACTCGTGGGCCGACGGCGCCTTCGACGTCGTAGAGCGCAAACTGCTTGCCGAGGGCGGCGATCACGAGTTCGGCCTGCCGACGTTCCCTTGCAGGCGATGGGTGGACGTCGGCGACGGGACGAACGGCCTGGCGATCTTTCACCGCGGCACACCCGAATACGAGGTTCCGGAAGGACGCACTGTGGCCGTCACGCTACTGCGCGGAGTTGGGTGGCTTTCTCGACAGGGAATGGCATACCGCGCAGGGCCCGCCGGTCCGATGCTGCAGACCCCCGGCGCCCAACTAATCGGAGATCACCGCTTCGAGTTGGCGCTGTATCCACATACCGGCGACCGGCGCGCCGCGAACGTGCACGACGTGTCCGAGACCTACGCGTACCCTGCGAGGGCAACGATCGTGCGCGCACACTCCGGTGCGCTCCCCGCCCAAGGTTCAGGCCTTCAAATCGAACCGGCGAGCGTTCAGCTTTCCGCGCTGGTTCGCGAGAACGGCTCACTTGCGTGCCGGATCTACAACGCCTCCGCCGAACCGGCGCGCGCGCGCATCACGTTCGGCCCGGTGCTCCAAGTGCGAGACGCATCGCTCGTGGGACTGCTCGGGGACGTGCGCGCGCCCGTTGAGGTGGAAGGCAACACGGCGGCAGTTGACCTGCGCGCGTGGGAAATCGCAACCCTGCGTCTGACCTGAGCGACCGACCGGCGCTCAAACGAACAGCCGCGCTACATGATGATGAGCTTGCTCCCGAACCTAGCGAGCGCGCGCATCACAGTCCGATACAGCGGAGGAACCGTCGCGCGGCCGACTGCTGCAACCCCCATGTAACGCGGAGCCGACACCTCCCACGATCCGCGCGCGGCGGCCCGGCGCGCGATCCGCACGACCGAATCGGCGCGCGCCAGAAGCAGGCCGGGCAGATGCGCGTGCGGGAACGTCGCGGTCCGCACCGGTCCCGGATTGACCGTCACAACGCGCACTCCACGCCGGGAAACCTCGGCGGCGAGGGATTCGAAGAAGCCGACCATCGCGAACTTGCTCGCCGAATACGCCGCGGCCTCCGGCAATCCAACACGTCCCGCTACCGAGGCCACGTTGATGATCGTCCCGCTCCCCCGCTCCAGCATCCCCGGAAGGATCGCCTTCGTTGCGCAAACCGCACCGAGGTAGTTCACGGTCATCACTCGCTCGATCCGGTCGATGTCCAGATCGGTCACCGCCCCGCCGCCGGCCATACCTGCGTTGTTCACAAGCACGTCCACAGAGCCCATTCGCTCCAGCGCCGCGCTCATGGCCTTCTCGACCTCGGTCCGGTCACCAATATCGGCCTGGAACACGTGGGCGCGCCCCCCGGCTGCCTCGACCTCAGCGGCGACGACCTCCAGCCGGTCCCGGCCTCGCGCGACCAGCGCAACCTCGGCTCCCGCGCGCGCGTACTGCAGCGCGAACGCGCGCCCGATCCCTGCAGATGCTCCCGTCACCACAACGTTCATACGACCTCCCCGCAGACATCTCGGCTCTTTCCGGTTCATCGTCCCCACCCGGGAGGAATAGGACCTCCGGTGGCAGAATAGGCTCTTTCATGTCCCCCACGCTCCGAACTCGCTTCGCGGCGTGCCCAAGCCCTCGACGGCCGGCACGATCCGTGGCGCTTCTCGCGTTGCTCGCGTTGGCCGGGTGCGGGGCTGCCCGGGTGGACGAGCCCGGCCCGGCACTGCGGATTCCCGCCGCGCGGATCGCGGCGCCGGCGGCTGTGTCGAAGGCCACGACCGTACGGCCGGCCCAAGCAGTTGCCCCATCGCTCGTCGGCGCGGACAAGACCGGAACCGTTCTGGACGAAGCGCGGCTTCACCAATACTTCGGCTCGTTCTCGGTTGCGCGCGGCCCGGACGGCACCGTCGCCCCCGATGCACGGTGGGTGCGCGCGGCCATCGCCGACTGGCGTGTCCCCGTGCTCGGGACGGTCCGCTGCCACCGCAACATTCTCCCGCAGCTCTACTACGCGATGCGAGAGATTCAGCAACGCGGACTGGCCCCGCTCATCCGTTCGTACGACGGATGCTACGTGCCTCGATTCCAGCGCCTGGACGACACCGTGCTGTCGGCCCACACCTGGGGCATCGCGATCGACATCAACGCTTCGCAGATCCCCCAGGGAGAAGAGCCTGCAATGGACCCGCGTGTCGTTTCCATCATGCAGCGATGGGGTTTCGCTTGGGGCGGGAACTTCGACATCCCCGACGGGATGCACTTCGAGTTCGCACGTTTCCCGCGCGCCTGAGGCGGATCTACTCCTCGCGACGGCGCGCGCGGCGCTGATCCATGAATGCGACAAGACGACGTCCCTCGTCGGTCGACGTGACGGCGTCGATCAGCGCCCGCACCGCATCCGCCGCGGCACCGACCGCATCCTCGGGTCCCGCAAGACGAATCAAAACGTCCTCTGCACGCGGATACGACCCGATCGCAACGCTGGGGTAGTCGGCCTGGATCCGCGACAGCGTCTCCGCCAAGGCCGATTCCGGAAACCAATGCACTATCTCTTCTCGATGCACGCGTTCGCCGGTGCCTTCGAGAAAACGCGGCTCGACCGCTTCGCGAAATACGGTCTGCAATTCACGGGGTGGACCCGGCAGAACGACGATGCGCGCGCGCGCATCGTCGATGACGACGGCGGGAGTGACGCCCAGCGAGCACACCAGAGCCTCCGCGCCGCGAGGCGCCAGCGCCATCTTCCGAAGTCCCGCGGCTCCCAGCGCCTCAGCGAATCCCGCCGTGCCGGCGCGCGCGATGAGTTCCTCCAAGCGCGCCGCAAGCGGCTCACACGGAACAAGATCAGCACCGAGCGCCGCTGCGACTCCCTCCATCGTGCGATCGTCGTGCGTCGGTCCGAGCCCACCGCACACGAACACAATGCCGGCCGACCCCGCCAGTTCCCTGCCGATCTCGGCCGCGATGTGCCCGGGGTCGTCCCCGATGACGACCGCCCGGCACAAGCGATGCCCGTGCAGGACCAGCCGCGTCGCGATGAAGTGCGTGTTGGCGTCGTGGACGTGACCCGACAGTATCTCGTCCCCGACGACGACCACCGCTGCATCCATGCGCCCAGTAGATAGCATGTACTCCAGGAGGAACGCATGATTGTTCGCTGTGGACGCTGTCGGATTGAACTGGAAGTCGCAGGCCCGGGCGAATTCGCCTGCCCCGCGTGCGGCACTCGCAACATGGTGGGCGGCACAGCCCCTCAGGGTCCCGCGCTCGACCTCCCCGACCTGGGCCGGACGACGCCGGCCTCGCCGCCGGAACAGACTCCCGGCGTGCGCTGGACGGCATGCCCACAATGCAGCTATCGCTTCGCAGTGGGCGAAGTCGCCTCTGTGACCTGCCCGGCATGCTCGGCCGGCCTCTCGATCGACGACCAGGGCGCGGCGACAATTTCCTAATTTCCGGCAGGAGTCGGGCTCCCGGCCCCGAATCAGGGAAAAGGGAACTTACGGAAGCGCACCGCAGCAGCGGTGGCGAAACCGGGAGTCGACATGGGCCGCGAACAGCACCAGGAAACCCCGGCTGGGATCCCGACTCGGATTGCCGATCTCGCCGAAGATCTGGACCGAACTCTGGAGTCCGTTCGCAACCACTCGCGCGCGGGACGAGCCGACCTGGCGGTAAAGATCCTCGACGTTCAGCGAACCAATCTGGCCCGGTTCATCGATGCGGTCGCCCGCGACGCGGCCGTAAGCCCCCGCCCCTCCTGCCGGGCGATCGTCACCGCGCACGCAGACGCCTGAGCTTCGCGCGGCTAGTCTGTTTCGATGCGCAAGCTCGTGATGATCGTCGCCGCGTGCGCCGTGCTCGCCCCGAGTCCCGCGCCGGCCTCATCGCCTGAGCGGCTCGTGCTCGAACCCGGGCCGTCGACAATCATCACAGTCGAGGGCTACTACCCGACAGTTCCGGACGTGTGTTCCGCCAAGCAACCTAAGCCGCTTCGAGCTAAGTACCGAGGTCGCCTGGAACTCGTCCGCAAGGGGAACCGAATCCGGATCATCAACCGCCTGTCGTTCTCGCACTACTTGCGAGGCCTGGCGGAGGTTCCGGCCTCCTGGCCGGAAGCCGCGCTGCGCGCGCAAGCCATCGCGGCACGCTCCTACGCTCTGCACGCCGTCCGCCGCGGCGCCGCAGGCGCCGCGGCTCGCGACTACGACATCTGCGCTACCGACCAGTGTCAGGTGTATCGGGGGGCAGCGATCGAACTCGGCGCCTTCGGAGAACGCTGGGTCGACGCCGTCGAATCCACTCGTGGGCGCGTGCTCACCTACGGCGGATCGGTCATTCAAGCCTTTTACTTCTCTACCTCGGACGGCTGGACACGCCGGTCCTTCCCCGGCGGAACGCCGCAGCCGTGGCTTCCCAGCGTCGAGGGCGAGGACGCCGACGCACCCCTGGCCACGTGGACGGCGTCGATCCTGCTGGACGACCTGGCCGGGATCCTGCGCGCGCGTGATCTGTGGCAGTTCGGCAGCATCGCTCGCGTCACACGCAGCGGCGACAAAGTCCGCATCCTTGGACCGCAAGGCTCCCGTTCGCTATCGGCCGCCGGATTTCGCGCGGCGATCAACGCCGAGGCACCCTGCTTGTTCCCCGACCGCTACCCGGGCATCGGGTCGGCGCGAAAAACCAAGCTGCCGCAGACGGTTCCCTCGACGGTCTTCACCGCTCGCACCTCCGGCGGCTCGGTCATCCTTCGCGGCCGCGGATGGGGACACGGCGTCGGGATGTCACAGTGGGGCGCGCGCTCGCTTGCGGACCGCGGAGCGACCGAGACGGCGATTCTCAAGCACTTCTACGGACCGGCTCGCGTGGCGAAAGGCTCCGAGCCCAAGGTGATCCGCGTGCTCGCCGCCGAGGATCTTCGCCGCGTCCGACTGAGCGTCGACGGCCCGTTCCGAGTGACCACCGAAACCGGAAGCGAGCTGGCCGCGTCAACGCAGTTCGAGATCGTCGGCGGAGACGCCCTCACAATTCGCCGCGGAACCGGACCGTCACTGGCGCCGGTTCTTGAATTGCGGACTCAGACGGAATCACTGAGCGGCGAACCAGGCGCGCAGACGTCGATCCCGTTCGAGATATCTCGGCCTGCGCGCATCCGCATCGTGCTCGCCGGCGCGACAACGGACGCGCCGCAGACATCCTTTGAGGCCGGAAGCGCCGAGGTCTTGCTCACGCTGCCCGACAAGCCCGGTACCTACCAGGCATACGTTGAAGCCGACGACGGTCTAGACCGCGTTCGCAGCCCGTCGATCACGCTCGTCGTAGCGGCGCCTGCGCCGCCTGCGCCGCCACCGCCTCCCTCGCGCGCGCTGCCCATCCTCACGGCCGTCTTGCTCGCTTTCACGGTCGGCGCGGGCGCGGCCTTCGTACGACGCCGGGCGCGCGCCCGGCGCATCGCCTGAGTCCCTCGTCGGCTCGATTCACATCGTCGCTCGACATCGTTCCGGCCGCTTCGCCGGAGGGCCGTCAGGCCGGTGGAGGAATCGGTTCTCCGCGCAGGGTCTCCACCCGACGCAACACCACAGCAGCCACCAAAGCAACCACAGCGAATGAAGCAGTCGTCCAGCGCGGACCGACGGCGTCGGCGAGCGCGCCGTCGACGATCCCGGACACCGCCCGCGGTCCCAGGAACGCGAGCGTCCACAGTGCGCTCACCCGGCCCCGCAGGGACTCGGGGACGTCGCGCTGAATCGTGGTTGTAAAGGCCATCGTTGCGGTGATGTACCCGGCACCCGTGACCGCGCACGCCACAAGCGCAACCCAAAACACCGGCGCCGCTCCGATCCCGATCAGCCCGATGCCCAGCGCCAGCAGGCCCGCCCATCCCAAGCCCCGCTCAGTCGCCGCTCGAATTCCCCGACGGCCGACAAGAATCATCAGTGCCGAGCCGGCGCCCCAGGACCCCACGATCCAACCGGCGCTTCCGGTGCGCATCCCGAAGACCTCGACGAGCGCCGGCGAGAGCGTGGTGATCGGGTCCAGGCTTGTGCCGATCGCCGCAATCGCCAGCAGCATCCACCGCGTGCGCAAATGACGCCAGGCGTATGCAATAGCCTCTCGCATGGGGCCGGGAGGCCGGTCGGCGGCGCGAGGAAACGGAACGCGGCCGACGAGTGCGAGCGCGGCGATGAGGGCGAAGTACGACGCGGTGTTGAACCCGAACGCCCACGTGGCCCCAAGCGTCACCAGAGTGATCGCCGCAAGGACCGGTCCAAAGGCGCGCGCGAGGTTGAACGTCAAAGCGTTCAAGCCGATGGCGTCGGCCAACTCGTTGCGCGGGACCATCAGCGGAATGAGCGCCTGCATCGTAGGAATGGCCACAGCGATTCCAAGTCCGAAACCAAACGAAGCCGCGGCAAGCACCCATCGCCCGGCAAGGCCGAGCCCGAGCAAGACGGTAACGGACGCGGCCAGCAGCGCAAGTCCGGTCTGCGCGCGGCGAAGCAGTCGAAGACGATCGTACCGATCGGCCATCACGCCGGCGGGCAATGCGAACAACAGCACGGGCACTCCCAGACCGAGTCCGGTAATCCCCACCCAGAAGGACGAGTGGGTAAGGTCCCGCATCACGACGGCGAGCGTGACGTTGTTCAGCCAAGTGCCGACGTTGGAGACGAGGTTTCCCGCGAAATACAGCCGGAACTCACGACGACGCAGCGGCGAGCCGCCGGCACTGGATGATCCTGATTCGCGAGCCGATCCCATGGGACGCACAGCCTACCGGCCCGCCGGGGAAGCTTCGGGCGGGAGTCCGGATGAACCGAACCCCCGCCAAGCCGACGTCAGGCGACTTCTGAGTCCTGCTCGAACTCGGCAGTTCGCAGCGCCTCGTCCTTGCGCGGGCGACCACGGCCGCGCTTGCGGTCGATGACTCGCCCGCGATCAAACAGGTGACCGCCCCACACTCCCCAAGGCTCACCACGGTTCTGCGCTCCCTCGAGGCATACCAGCCGCAGCACGCAGGGCCCGCAGATCGCCTTCGCCTCCGCAATCTCCTGCGGCTCCTCGCTGAAGAACAGATGGAGCAGACGCGCGTCACCCGAAGAGCACTCCGCGCGGCTCCAGCACAACGTTTCGGTCGCCTCCACCAGTTCCACCTCCTTCGTTTGTCCCGGCCGTTTGGTCCGGTGCGTTCATGTCTGAAAAAACAGAAAGGCCATCGGTTTTCCGATGGCCCGGTCTCGTGGGTGTTGCGGTTCTCTAGTCGAGTCCCCCCTCGGTACCGGGCCCGGGCTTCGGGTGCTTCGAAACGGCCGTCGCAGGCATACGAAGAGCCGACGACTTCGCGTCGTTCGCCTTCGTAGCCTGGTAGCCGAGAATCATTTCGTCGCTCCTTGGGGGGCCTTGCGCCCGAGTTGACGCAGTATGCCAGCGCCACCGCACCCCGTCAACGGAATAACCCCCGTCGGTCGGCGCCGGGCGCGCTAACCGGCGATTTGTCCGAACACCAGCGCCGTAACGATGGCTGTGGCGACGATTAGCCAGGAAAGACCGAGCCACAGGCCGGCCGTCGCCCGCCCGCGTCCAGACTTCGGCGCCGCGCCGGCGTCGATCCGGGCGCGCGCCCTCACACCCAAAGCGACGGCGATCGGCGCAGTCACGAAGCCGGTGAACAACCCAATGAAGATCAGAACCAGCCCCCAGGTGACAATGCCGAGCACCATGGCGCTCGTCGCCGTCGCCGAGGTGTCCTGCGGAGCCGCCTGCGCGGCGACGACGATCGGCACAACGGGCGCGCGCGGGGCTGCGGCCACGCCCTGAAGCGCCGACAAGGCCGGACTCGCCGCGACGAGTTCGGCAACAGGCTGGTCAACCTGCTCGGCAACGGGCTCAGCGACGGGGGTGCCGCACTCCGTGCAAAAGCGCGCCGGCGCTTTCAGCAACGCTCCGCACACACCACACCCGAGCGACGAACTCATCCCAGCCACAGGTATCCCAATCCCGCGCGCGCCGGCATACCGAACTCGCGACGCACTTGCTCGAGCATGGAACCGCGCCCCAGCCCGGACAGCTTTGCGCCGAGCATGTACCCGAGGCCGAACGGCGGCCAGGTGTAACGCACGACCTCCACGTCGGCGTCTTCCGGCACGTCGGCAAGAGCCTTCGCGCGCGCAACGGCGTCGTCATACCCGCCGACTTCGTCGACCAATCCGAGGCGCTTGGCCTCCGATCCGCTGAATACGCGCCCGTCTGCGAACGCGCGCACCTTCTCGGGCGAAATCCCCCGGCCGTCGGACACAACCCCCACGAAATGGCCGTAGGCCTCGTCTACCATTCCCTGCAAGAGTCGCTGCTCCGCCGTCGTCATGTCGCGGAACGGCGAACCGATGTCCTTGAACTCGCCGCTCTTGATCACCACCATCCGCGCGCCGAGCTTTTCGGCTGTCCCGGAGACGTTCGGAAACTCCGCGATCACGCCGATGCTGCCGGTAATGGTGTCCGCGTGCGCGACGATCTTGGTCGCCGCCGTCGCGATGTAGTAGCCACCTGAGGCCGCGACGCCGTCCATCAAGACGATCACCGGCATGTCCTTTGCGACCTCACGAACGGCGGTGTGAATCTCCTCGCTTGCGACGACGGAGCCCCCCGGCGTATCCATCCGGATGATCACCGCCCGAACGCTCTCGTCTTCGGCCGCTTGACGCAACTGCCCGACATAGTCGTCGGAACCGAACTCCGGACCACCCGACGGCGCGAAGAACGCCCCCGATCCGGACACAATCTCGCCGGTCATATCGATCATGGCGATCTTCTCGCCACGCCCCGAAACGTGAGCCTCGTCCCAACTCGACTCGATGTACGCGGGTCCGACGCTGGAAATACCGAGAATAGCGACCCCGGCCATGAGCGTTGCTACCCACAGGACCAAACCGACGACGAGCAACACCATGCCGCGATTGCGTCGCGGCCGCGCGACAGAAGTTTCCATGGCCGCAGTATGCTCGACGCGCTCCCCGCAGCCAACGAACTCGGAAGGCGCGCGCCCTTGGGAACCGTTTGAAACGCGCATCCGTCAAACTCCAGAGCACCAAACGAGGAGGAGATCGTGAGAACGCGCATCGCTTGGTTTGCCGCCTTGGCCGTGGTCTTCGCCGTGCCGGGAGCTGCCGGGGCGCAGGTTTCCGGTGAATCCGGCGGCACCGAGCCCGGGCACGCAGGCGGGCGCATCGACGTCGCTTCCGTCCGGATGACGGCAGGCGGCAAGGATGTATCCACGGCCCCCGTCGATCGCGAGATCGAATTGCACGTGACGCTCATGAACTACTCCGAGAACACCGCGCAAGACGTAGCGATGCGCCTGGACTCGGGCACCGAAGGCGTCCGCATGACGCAATCAAACGCATCGTTCGGAACCATCGCCGCTGGGGCGACGGCGACGGGCGTTTACGCGTTCCAAGTCGCGCGCGCGGCCTGCACGGGATGGGCAGGCTTCGTCGGCTCGATCGTCTCGTCGCTGGGTGAAGACGTCACGAAGTTGGGCATCGAGGTTCAGTGTCCGGGGCCAAAGCTCGCAGTCGAATCCGTTCGCTACAGGGGCGGCGACGGCGATGAGATCCCCGAACCCGGAGAACGCCTCACCATCGACGTCACACTGAAGAACTACGGGATCGACCCGGCCACCGGCGTCACTGGGTCCTTGTCGGTACAGGGCCCGGTGACGGTGCGCGAGAACACCTCGCGGTGGCCGGACCTCGCCCCCGGTGCGAGCGCGGTTTCTTCGTCGCCGTTCGTCATCGAGATCGCTGCGGACGCCGAGCTCCAGCAGGACTGCGGCAACACGGGTGGCGTTCCCGTGACGAGCCTCGACACTGCCGTCTCCTCGGCGGAGACGCCGCAGACCGTACCTGCCGAGGGTGGCACGGTTGAACCCAAATCAGATGACCCCGCCGTCGAGAGCGACTACCAATCGGTGTCCTTCGAAGCGACCTTGGCCCTTGCATCCAATGAAGGCAAGTTCACCGAGGGCTTTGGAACCGCAATGGCGTGCGCCATGGCCGACGCGGCAGCCGGGCGTCCGGCCGCTCTCGGACGGGCGGAATCGACCGCGAAGGGAAGCAAAACCCCCACCGGGCGCACCGGGACGATTGTCGTCATCGTCGTGCTGACACTCGTCGCCGGAGCGGTGTTCGCGCGGTACCGCTTCAGTCGCTAAAACCCCACGCCGCCGCCGCAAGCAGCCGCCGGCTTATCGCGCGCGCGGCGGCTCCGGGCGGTCGCCGGAAACGAAACGCTCAAGTCCGGCCAGCATCTCGGGGTCTAGCAACGTCGCCCGTCCCGCGACCGCCTCCTGCGCGATTCCTTCGTCCAACACAGGATGAAACGCCGCGATCGTGGCCGCGCGATCAGCTCGCAAACTCGCTTGCGGGTAGTCCGCAATCCGCGCCGCAAGTTCAACCGCGCGCTCCAGCGCAGCCCCGTCGGCAACGACCTCTTGCACGAACCCCATGCGCAACGCTTGCGCGGCGTCGAACCGCACACCGGTCTCGATCAGATACAACGCGTTTGCCTGGCCGACAATCCGCGGAAACCGCTGCGTTCCGCCGTCGATGAACGGAACCCCCCATCGCCGATTCAGCGCGCCGAACTCAGCGTTTTGCGACGCGATGCGGAAGTCGCACCATGCCGCGAGTTCCATCCCGCCGGCGAAGCAGCAGCCGTTCACCGCGGCGATCGTCGGCTTTCCGGGATCGAGGCGGGCGAATCCGATCGGACCCGCACGATCGGTCCAGGCGTGGTCCAGCAGTTGCGACGCCGACGACAAGTCGGCTCCCGTGCAGAATGCCGTGGGACCTGCCCCGGTGACGACCAACACACGGGCCGCCGCATCGGCTGCGAACGCCGTCACACCTTCGGCGAGAGCGACGGCCGTCGGAGCGTCGATGCAATTGCGAACCTCCGGGCGGTTCAATGTGATCACGGTGACGCCGCCGCGGCGCTCGATGGAAACCGTCATTCCCCGCTCCTTCCGGTGCTCTTTTCACATCTTTGACCGGAGGCTATCAACGCGGACCTTTGGCGCGCGCAGCGTGGCATCGGCCCCTAGAAACACCCGTTAGACCTATACAGAGATCACCGCGAGCCGCCGACTGCTTTCTCAGTCGCGCAAAGACCACAATCTCGAGGCCCTCATATGTCACCATCGGAAGCAGCGCAAAGACCAGCGCAACGTGACGCAGTGGTCATTTCGCTCGAAGAGCGCCGGCGCGCGCGCGCGGCTCGACGTCGGCGCGGCCGGCTCCCGTCGCCCGGGAAGGTGTTAGTCGCGTTGAGCTTTGGGGCAGCCCTGTGCGCCGTTCTGCTTCTGCTCACGTCGCTCACCGCGCTCGCAACCTCGCGCGGCGCAGTCGGCATCATCGGCATCACCGCCGTTGCCAGCATCGTGATGTGGCCGCGCGCCGGGCGGTGGATCAGTCGGGGACAAACCCCCGACCAAGTCACCTAGCCGGACTTCCCCCCAAAGGGACCTTGCGTTTCTCGGAAGCTCCCCGACGCGGAAAGTTGGACCAATCGGTGACTTGGGCCACCCAGCGCCCCATCACTCCGAACTCCACAGCGATCGCGTACTGAATCCGCGGGGAACCCCTGACGGCTCCCGTCCCGCCTCGCTAAGCTCTTGAGCGAGGTGCGCGCCGAACACCATCGCAAGACGGGGTTCATGCTCGGCTTCGAGGAGATGGTGGGAGACACATGACCGCAGCCAGCAGCCGTCGTTCCTCGAATTTGCGAAGGCGCGCTGGGGAAGCAGCAACAACAAGACGCATAACGCGAGCCGACGGGCGATCCTTTCCGATTCTCACGCTGTTGTGGAGATCCGGAAAGCGCGGCGCTACAGCCAGTGCACGCGGTCCTTGAAGCTGTCGTCGCCAGGGTTCGATAACAGCAACTCGGTGAGAGCCCGGACGAAGCGGCTGATGGCGTCGCGACCCCTGGGCATGCTGGCATCCGACGTGAAGATGAGCCCGAAATGCTGGCGACCTTCCTCGGCCCAGCGACGCGCGACGGCCGTGAAGTCGGCGACGTTGTTGGTCAGCAGGGCGCGCTGTTCCCGGTGGCACAACTCAAGCAGTGGTTCGTCCTCCTCGGCCTCCCAGCCGCGTTCTAGCGCAGCGATCACGTCGTGACTCCTCTCGCGGAGCTGCGCGGCGATCGCCGGGGAGTAGTGGTGGTCGAGCGCCAGCTTCACGCGAGTGCGCGCTGCTGGCGCTCCCAGCGGGAGCGCTCGTCCTGCTCGACCTTCGCCGCAAACGCGGCATCCTCATCAATCTCTTCTGTGAACTCCGCGTAGTACTCAACGGCCGCTCGAACGAGCCGCGGGGTGATACCGAGGTAGTCGGCGGCCTCTTCGATGTTGCCGTGACTGCTTCGGACCGTCGACACGATCTGGTGCACATAGAGCCGGGTGCCGACGACGAGTGGCTGCCGGCGTCCCGCAGGCCCTGGGTGAAACCGAACAAGCGGATGTCGCTCGAGGCGAATTGCTTCACCGAGTAGCCGGTCGACCAGCGCGTTGCGGGACTCGCCACCTGCCGCGGCAACCACTTCGAGCAACTCAAGCGTGCGTCTCGACAGGCGGAACGAGCGCTGGATCGATCGTGGCTTCTCCCGCATGTGACCCAATGTATCACAACCGAGCCTCTCATGGGGTCGTCTGGGAACTGTACGAGCGCCTGGCACTGAAGAACCATCGCCGCCCCGAGGAACACGGTCCCCAGCATGACGAGCCCTCAGTTCCCCCCTCGACAAGCCTCTGGCTTGTTCTTGTCGGTCATAGACCCGAACCGCCCGACGACGCTCATCAACCCGCCCACGCCGCGCCGCCGGTCTCTCGGGGCCCCTGCGTGCACATGCGGTTCCCAGGAGTGACCCACCTGGGTTTCACGCGTCGGCGTGCGTCGGGTGCAAGCGGCGGCGCTTCGCGCGCACGAGGTGAAGGAGGTAGGTGGCCTGCCCTACGAGCGAGATCGCGCACAGAGCGACAACGGGCGCGACGCGAACCTCCCAATCCACGACGTCGAAGACCAAGACCGATGCAGCAGACGCCATGAGCACCACTACACACGCACGACTTCCCCTGATGCCCCCGATAAGCAGTCCCGCATTGATGACAATCGACGCCCCATACACGGGCCAGGGACGGCCGGCGAGTGTCAGATTCGTAAAGTCGGCGACTTGAAACACGATCACTGCGGCCAAGAACACGAGCGATACGGCCCTGCGCGGGGCAGACCAGAAAAGCCCCCCATCCGCTATCGACGAGGCCCCGTCTGTTGGCAACCGCGGGTCCTTCCTCCGGCGGGCCGAGCGCGAGGAGACAAGATGCTTGAAGTATGCGCCCTGTCCGATCAGCGAGATCGCGCACAGCGCAACAACGGGCAAGCCGCGGATCTCCCAATGCTCAAGTCGGGAAGCCAGCAGGCCCGCCGCCGCGACCATCAGAAGGCCCACGCATACCCTGTTGCCCTTGATGCCCCAAACCATCAGCGCAGCATTGACGGCGATTGTCACCCAATACACGCGTGCAGGGGCCCCTTTGAGCGTCAGGTTCGTCAGTTCGGCGGCCTCGAACAGGACTACCGCCGTGACGAAGACCGGCAGCGCACGGTGAGGTTCCGAAAGGCGCAACCACATCCCCGCCACGCGTCGCCCCAACCTACTCATCGGTCAGAACCGACCATTCACGAACGTCCCCATAGCTGGGTCTTGTGTTCTTGTTCATCGTGACCTCCTGAAGTCTGCGCGCTCCATCAGATCACGCACTTACACACCGCCAGGACATGCCCAGGCGTGGTGGCGCATCAGGATCCGCCCGTTACCATGTTTATCCCGATAGCCCCCCACCGAAGGCGACGAATAAGACCCGCGACCGCAGCGTAAGGTGAGTTCCGAAACGCTTGACGACGCGCGGAAAGTACCACGCGCAAAGGACGATGTAGGCCGCGTAGAGGATGCGGATTACCGCGCCGCGGTGGTAGCCCACGTCGATCGCGATGAAGAAGGCCGCACTGCCTGGCTCGTCGTCAGCACTATCGTCCACGCTACCCATCGATGGCGCTCGAGATCGCGCTGGGCCAGCGCTGTGAGTCGTTCAGACCAAGACCTAACGCGGCGCATGGCACCTCCGACACCGAGTCCGTGCTGTCTCCTTAGCCTTGTTTCGCGATTCTCGTTGCCGGTTGTCGTAAGCGCGCTTGGACTGCACGAGGGAATCAGCCGCCATAACGAACACAATGGCGCCCCCCACGCATCCCCACGGTCCAGCCACGCACCCGAGGGCGACTCCGTTCGTCAATCATGACTCGCCGGGATCCGGCGTCCTTGCGATGGTCAGGGCGGCGAAAGCCGAAGCGCCGAAGCATGCGTACGTGAGCGTGTGCCAACCGAGGGGTGTCGGAAGGTCGGCGAGAACCCCGGCGGCCCCACAGGCCGAGGCCGTCGTCCCCAGCCAAAGGCGAGACACGCTTGCCCCCCGCGAGGCGTCTTCGGACCATGCCATCCGGCCGCTGCGGTCGTAGGAAACCTGCGTGACCGCGCCGAGCACATCGGTTGTCTGCATGAGCTGGCCGAGGTCGTCGTAGAAGACGGTCTCAGATCCGATCTGCCGAGGCGACACCAATGTCGTGCGGCCGTAGGCGGCGCGCGTGGAACCCGCGGGAAGGATCCCCGGGGGGCGGCTAAACCTACTCGTCGGTCATTCGCTCGAGCAGTGCCACCGCGCGCACGGCCAGTCCTTCGGGCGCCGAACGTGCAACGACCGGATCTGCCGCGACCGCGCGCGTGACCGGCGCGCGCGTGACCGGCGCGCGCGTGACCGGCGCGCGCGTGACCGGCGCGCGAGGAGACGGCGCGGGACGTGCGGCCCCGGGATGCGTCACACGAGGCTTCGGTCGCGCGACACTGCGCGGCGCGGGCGCTGCGGCCGGCGAAGCCGGATCGACGAAGACCTGCGTCACCCACGCCGTCCCATCGGCGTCCGCAACGACGCCGATACCGATGTCACGATAGTTGCCGAGAATGTTGCCCCGATGCACATCGCTGGCAAGGAACTGATCGTCAATCGTGTCGACGTCCGGGCCGGTCCCGACGTTCTCGCCGATGGAGCGCCAGCCCTTTACCTGTGACGGCAAGGACGCGTTGTGCCCGAGCACACCACTGTCGGCCATGTCTTGGCTATGCGCCCGCGCGATCGACACGAGTTCCGCGTCGAGCACCAGCGGGCTCAGTCCTCCTGCGGCACGGTTGGCATTGACGAAGGAAAGCACGTCCCGCTCATCGGTGGAAATACGCGCACCGGCCGCAGCGGCGGCGGGTGCAACATCGGCCAGAATGAGGCCGAATACGAGCATGACGAAGAAACCCAACTTACGCATGATTGCCTCCCCCGGATCCAGATGGGTCCGGTCCCTTGGATGCCTCGCACAGCAAAAACGTCCGAGGAGCCCGGGCGTTCGGGGGGTAAATGGATCAGATACCGGTTTGGAGACCGGGCGCGGCTTTTGTCCGGACTAGAGGTACTGGCCGGGGATGGACTCCGCAGGACTCCCGGGTTGTTCCGGGCCCGCAGGCAAAGCACGCCGGCGCATTTCCTCGAGCTGCGAAGCCATCGACATCTGCTGCGTCGCGATGGCGGCTTGGATCCCCTGGAAGAGCCCTTCGAGCCAGCCGAGCAACTGCGCGTGCGCAATGCGCAACTCGGCCTCCGACGGCACGCCGTTGCCGAAAGGCAACGTGATCCGATCGAGTTCCTCAGCCAGCGGTTCGGACAACCCCGTCTTCAATTCCTGCAGAACTCGATGATGGATGTCGGCAAGGTGCTCGCGGGCATCGGCGTCCAACGGCGCGCGCCGGACTTCCTCGAGCATCTCGCGAACCATAACGGCGATTCGCAACAGTTTGCCCGGCTGTTCGATGTGAACGTCTTCGCGTTCCGATTGTCTCTGATCCTCAGTCACGTGCGCATTCTGTCTTGTATCGCCGGCCACGGCAACACGTCGCGTCCAATACCGCCGCCGGGCATCCGACGGAACTAGAGCCAATGACCCGTCCGGGCCATGCACGCGACGGGTACCCGCGCCGACGTCTGGAAGACGATGAAACGCGTCGGACATCCACGGGCCGGGCTCATAGCCTCCTTTGCGATCGCCGTCGCCCTGGTCGGAGCACATGCCGCAGGGGCGGCGATCGATCCGGTGTCCGACGCGATCAACAACTTGCCCACGCAGTTGCCGACACCCGTCGAGGATGCGCTGGACGTTCCCACCATCCTCGACACCCCCACGGCCACCGCACAGCTCGGGCACGCCGTGGACACCCTCGGCGACGCAGTGACCGGCGTTGTCGACGGCATCGGCGGCACCTCCGAAGTTCCCGTCGACGGCGAAGACGACACGAGTGGCGGCAGCACAAGTGGCTCGGGCGACTCGGGCGCAAACGCTGAGGCTCCCGGCGCGAAGCCGAAAGCCGGAGGGGGAACTCGTGGGACCCGACCGGTAAGTGGCGAAACGCCGGCCGCAGGCGCGCGGGAATCGATCGCGGCTTACGCCGCAACGGCCGCGCGCGCGGCGGCCGCAACAGCGCGCCGAGCCATCAACCTCGCCGGTCCCTTTGGTGCGCCCATTGGACTGACGATATTGATCCTGGCGGCATTCCTAGCCGTCGGAACGGGCTCGGACCGTTTGGTCCGCGTCGAGAACCTCGCGCACAAGCGCGTCTACCGACTCTGACATGAGAATCTCTCGCACACTCTCGCCGCTGCTTGATCGCCCGGACGCCTCCGCCGGGCGCATCGCCTTGTACTTTGCCGTCCGCTACGCGACCCCGATCGTTGCCCTGCTCGCCCTCACCGCCCTGCCTGCCGGCCGCGACGTCTCCCGGCTGCCGGCGCTGCTGACGGCGCAGATCCTGTTTACGCTCGCCACGCACACAATCTCGACCCGCGGCGGAAAAGCGCTGCAGGTTGCGATCGCAGTCGGCATGTCTGCGGACATCGCCATCCTCGGCATGCTTGTCGCAATGACCGGAGGCGTATCCAGCCCGCTCATGTTCCTGTTCACCGTTCAAGCACTCGCCGCCGGGATCCTGCTGACATCCAGGGCCGGCATACGCGTCCTGAGCCTGTCCACCCTTGCGATTCTCGTCGTCGATCTGAGCGTCGCGCCGAGCGGCCGGGCAAACACAGGTTTCCCCGACGGAATCGCAGCAATTGCGGCGCTGTGGATCCTGGGCGGAGCGGGGACGCTGTTCAGCACGTTCAACGAGCGCGAACTGAGTCGTCGAAATGCCGAGCTGGCCACGATTCGACAGGTGACGCTGGACATCGAGAACACCCTGTCGCTGTCGCAAATCTTCGCAGACCTCTGCCGTGGAGTGGTGTCCGGATTTGGGTTCGACTCCGCGGCCGTGCTGCAACGCGAGGGCGACGAACTCCGGTGCGTGGGCGCCGTCGGCGTCACAGGGGCAACCGACATGGCGATCGAGGCGCGCGGCTTTCTCGCGCGCGCCATGAGCAGCGGTGAACCCGTAGTCGTGACCGGCACCGATGCCAACCGTGATGCCACCCTGATGCCGCTGCTCGGTCCGCGCGGATACCTCGCGGTCGCCATCGCCGATGACGGCGTGCTGATCGTGACCCGTGCGGGGCGGCGCGGCCGCGCGGGCGTGCTGCGCGCTCACGAGATCGAGTCGATGGGACGCCTGTCCCACCACGCGCGCCTGGCCATCGCCAACGCGCGCATGCACGCCACGGTCTCGGAGATGGCCAGAACAGATCCGCTGACAGGGCTTGCGAACCACGGCGAGATGCAAGCTCGGCTCTCGCACGAGCTGGGACGCGTCGAGCGCTTCGCGGGCATGCGCAACGCCGGCAGATACCCTTCGCTGATCCTGTTCGACATCGATCACTTCAAGCGGCTAAACGACAAGTACGGCCACCAGGCAGGAGATGCGGTCCTTCGACAGGTCTCCGAGACCCTGCGAACGAACGTCCGCTCCTTCGACGTGGTGGCTCGCTACGGCGGCGAGGAATTCGCGGTGATCCTGCCCGAAACCGGACACGAGCGGGCCCGGGAAGTGGCCGAACGCATCCGGCGCGCGGTGTCCGCGCACCCATTGTCGACCGACGATCCATCACGGATGGTTCGCGTCACCGTCAGCGCCGGAGTCGCAAGCGCGCCCGCAAACGGCACCGTCCCGGCGGGGCTGATCAAGTCCGCCGACGCCGCCCTTTACCACTCAAAGGAATCCGGCCGGAATCGCACAACACACGCGATGGACGATCCCGAACCGATAGCCCCGGTACTGACGATCAACCCTACGCGACGCCGGCGGGAATCAGCCGAACTCCCCACTCGCGACGCAACTCGGCGCGCTCGCGCGCGGTCATCCCGCCCCAAACGCCGAACTCCTCGCGCTTGATTGCCCACTCGAGGCATTGACGCTGGATGGTGCACCGGGCGCACTGGGACTTCGCTCGCATGATCACGGCACCCGATTCCGCATAGAACTGATCCGGATCGGACCCGTGACACGCCGCATCTTCCAGATACGGGAACATCCGAGAGCGCCTTGTTTCTGCCACCGCAACCCCCTCCAGATCGAAGCGCGTACGCGCTCGACGGCCGGACAACGACGGGAAGGAGGGAAGGAACCGCTATTGGATACGACGGAGGCGGCTGCCGTGTCAAGAACGTGAAAGTTGCAGGGATTCAGACATCCGCGCCGTCGGCGGCCGCGCGCAACATCCGGACCGCCTCTGCCGGGTCCTGATCCAAGATCCCACGCAACCGCCGACCCGCATCGCCGGGCGAGATCGCAATCCGCATCAGGTGGCGAAGATCAACGCCGACCGGGCCCGTGCCGCGAGACTCCCACAGTAGATCGATCAGCCTGGTTCGCAGCGCGTAGAAATCCACGTCCTCGGAACCGCTGCGCATCGGCGGCGCAAACGCCTTGACGTCGGCCAGAAACGGAGCGACGGCCGACGGAACCAACCCCGCCGGGTCGCCGCCGGCCCGCAGAAGACCGCGCACGCGCGTTGAAGACAGATCCCCAACCGCCGGGTGCAGGCAGAGCACTTCGACGCGATCCGCCCATGCGCGGTTCTCGGGTGCCTCCAGCGCCGCGCGCAGCCCCTCGCCCTGATCCCCGCGAGGCGCCACGATGAAGCACGCCAGAGAGAACAAGCGCTCTAGCGCCGCCTCGCGATCCGGGTACCACTTCGGATCCAGAACTTGCAGCACCTTGTCCGACCCGACAAGGAACGCGACCTCAGCGCCGGGGAACGCGCGCGCGGCGGCCTCCGCCTGATCGGCATAGAGCCCGTGAGAGAACGCTCCTGCCCGAAAGGCCGGCCCGGGGATCCCGCGAAGCGCCAGAAGTCGATCCTCCAGCGTCAGCCCTTGAGGTTGCTTTCCGGCCGTGCGAATCGCGACCGCAAACACCACGCACTCGTAGCCTTCCGCCAGCGCGCGCTCCGCGAGCAACAAGTGGGCTGCCGTCGGCGGGTTGAACGACCCCGACAAGATCGCCACCGACTCACACTTCGGGACCGGCCCCACCATCCGGATCTCCGGCCGGCCGTCGGGATCAAGACTCCCCAACAGTTCGCGGAGCGCGAACACGGAAGCGAGGTCAAACGGGTCGACGATCATGTGTGCTTGTGCATGCTATCGGCGACTGCTCCCGCGCGCCTCCCCCCGCTTGGTTGCCAGGGTGGGGTGTGCGCGTCGAGAATCGGGCGCATGGATCCGTGGGACCACATCCGACGAGCCGCCGCCGACAAGCGCTCGGGCGCCGTCGAAATCGCAGCGCGCGCGGCGCAAGGCGTCGCGGAGTTGCGGTCCCGTCGAGAGGTGCTGCGCGCGGCGCGCGCGCTGCTGCGTGCGCACCCGACGATGGCTCCCCTTTGGCGCTTGCTAACCGAGGCCCTGGAAGGCGCCGATACCGCTGGGTTCGCCGAACGCCTGGAAGCAGACGCGGCGGCGGCGGCCGACGCCGTTCGATGGATCGCCGCGAAGCGCGGCAACGTCGTGCTGACGCACTCGTCGTCGTCGGGGGTCGTGGCCGCACTCGAGAGCACACGGCATCGCGTCGACAAAGTCCTTTGCACCGCCTCGCTGCCGGGCGGGGAAGGACGCACGCTTGCTCGCCGGCTGGAACGCGCCGGATTCTGCGTCGAGGTCGTTCCCGACGCAGGGATCGCACGAGCCTGCGAGCGCGCGACCGTCGCCCTGGTCGGGTCCGACTCGGTGACCGAGCAAGGGGTCGTGAACAAGCTCGGCACAAAGCTCGTAGCGCTCGCGGCGCGCGATGCGCAAATCGGCTGCTATGCGATCGGGGCCGGACTGAAGATGTTGCCGGCGCGCGCGCTCGGCCCGGAGTTGCCGGCCGCGTATGAGCTGACGCCGCTGGAGTTGTTCGACGCGGTGCTGACCGAGCGCGGTCCGCTACGTCCGGCAGCGGTGCGCCGTGCCGTTGCGCGCGTGGCGATCCCTGAGGCCCTGGAAGGAAAGAAACGATGAAGACCGTCGAGATCCTGGCCGCAGGCAACGAACTGCTGCAAGGAATCGTGCAGGAATCGAACTCCCACTGGCTGGCCAAGCGCATCGCAGCCCGCGGCGCATCATTGGTTCGCGTGACCGTACTGCCCGATGAGCCGCCGGTAGTCGCGCAAGAACTCAGAGCCGCAATCGCGCGCGCACCGTCGCTGATCGTCACACACGGCGGCCTCGGCCCGACCGACGACGACCGGACGCGCGAAGCGATTGCGATGGCACTGGACGCCCCTCAAGCGCTTCACTCCGAGGCCGAGGCCATCGTGCGGCGGCGCTACGCCGAGCTTGCGGCACAGGGAGCCGTGGGCGACGCGCACCTCACGCCGGCGCGACTTCGCATGGCCATGCTCCCCCAAGGTGCGCGCGCGCTCGACAACGCAGTCGGCGCAGCCCCCGGAATCGTGGTGAAAGCGGGTCCGGTGACGATCGTCGCGTTGCCCGGAGTTCCCCCAGAGTTGTTCTGGATCTGGGAGCATTCACTCGCTCCGGTGCTCGACGAGCTGCTCGGCCCCGGAGGGTTCGCCGAGATCACACTGGAGTTGGATCTTCTTGACGAGTCGCGCATCGCCGAGTTGCTCGCTTCGGTGCAACATGCGCACCCACGGGTGTACGTGAAGTCGCGCGCGCGCGGTTTCGAAGCCGGCGACGAAATCCGCGTCACGCTCGCGGCGTCGGGAGCCGACGACGCACGGGCACACCGGCGCGTCGAGGTTGCGCTCGCGGAACTGCGCACAGGCCTTGCGGCCGTCGGGATCGCGATCCGCGCCTGAGCGGACCGGGCGCTGCGTCTACGTAGGTGGGACTTCGCGTCCCGGGTCCTTGCTCCGCAAGATCGCTTGCGTCACGACCATGATCGCCACGAGCCTGCGATCCTGGTCGTTGGTCACGATTCGCACGTCCAAGACCATCGTGCGGCCGCCCCGGTGGATCGACGTCGCTTCCGCGAACAGACTGCCCCCCTGGACCCCGGAAATGAAGTTGGTCTTGAACTCGATCGTGGTGAAGGTCTCGTTCGCCTTCAGCGCAGGAAACGTCGCCCACGCCGCAACCGTGTCGCCGAACCCGGCAAGCGCTCCACCGTGCGCGTAGCCGCCGGGATGCAGCACCGAGGGTCCGACCTCCAGCGTTCCCGCGGCGTAGCCGGGCTTCGCCTCCGTCAGCCGGACTCCGAGCATCCCCGGGAACGTGTTGCGAAAGATCACCTCTTGATTGCGGATCGCATCGGTAAGGTGATCGAGCACCGGACCCTCGACTCCCAAGTCCTCACGCGTCATCAGGACCCCGCGAAGACCGGAACTTCGATCAGGGACGGACCGCCCGAGGCGATTCCGCGACGCACGAGAGCCTCAACGTCGCCCGCTTTTTCGGCGCGCTCAGCCGGCACCCCGAAAGCGTTCGCCAAACCGACGAAGTCCACCGACGGCTTGGAGAACTCGGTGCCCGGGAACACTCCGGCCGCCGCCGATTTGCCTCCCATCCCCTGCATCTGCGCCTTGATGATGTAGTACCCACCGTTGTTCAGCACGACGACCGTCGAGGGGATGTCGTAGTGAGCAAGGGTCCACAGCGCCTGCGGCACGTAGCAGGTCGCACCGTCGCCGACGACGGCGACGACCTTGCGGTCCGGCTGCGCAAGGGCAACGCCGGCGGAAGCGGGAATCCCCCATCCCAAACCGCCGCCGCGGAAGAAGAAGTACGAGTCGGGATCGCGCAGGCGAAGTAGTCCGCGAAGCGCCGCGGTCGCACTCACGCTCTCGTCCACGACGCTCATCCGGTTATCGTCGAACCCGCGCACGACCGCCGCCAGCGCGCCGAGCGTCGGCAATGGAGTCTGCGTGATCTGCTGCTCGACGGCGGCATCCAGTCCGGCGAGCGCCCCTTGACGTTCGGCCGCATACCCCGCAGCGCGCGCCTGCCTGCGCGCGGTGTCCTCCGCGGAGAGCAGCGAACGAACCTCGCGCACGATTCCGCGAATCGTCGCCCCGACGTCACCGCGAAGCCCCAGCGCAACGGGATAGGTCTTGGCGATCTCGTAGGGATCCGAGTCGATCTGGATAACCTCGACTCCCTCGGGAATCGGCGACACCGGGTTGAAGAAGAAGACCGGGAACATCTGCGCACCGCACGCCAGCAACAAGTCGCCCCGCTCCAGCGCCGCGCGGACAGCCGCGTTCATCGGCATGAGCCCGCCGTTCCACAGCGGATGATCCATCGGAAACACCATCCGGCCGTGCAGCATCTCGCCCACCACGCGCGCGCCGACCGCCTCGGCCAACTCGACCAGATCGGCAACAGCGCCCGCTCTGGCGACCTCGTCCCCGGCGATGATGATCGGCTGTTCTGCCGCGAGCAATCGAGTGGCGGCTTCGCGAAGCACTTCAACACCCGGCGCCGCCCCGTGATCGATACGCGACCTCGGCGGAACCACCGTCTCCACGCTCTCGTCCAAGTGATTCCAAGGAATCGAAAGGAACACCGGCCCCGTCGGTGGAGTCATTGCGATCTTGAACGCACGACGCATCGCGACCCCGATGTCCTCCGGGCGGCGCACCTCGTAGGACCATTTGCAGAACTGATCGACCATCCGAACCAAGTCGGCGGCCAGCATCGGATCCTGGATCAACTGGTTGATGTTCTGCTGTCCTGCGGTGACCACGATCGGCGAGCGCGACCAGTACGCGTTGAAGATGTTTCCAAGCCCGTTGGCCACACCGGGCGCGATGTGAAGGTTGACCAGCGCCGGCGTCCGCGACGCCTGCGCGAACCCGTCGGCGGCGGCGACGGCCGTCGCTTCCTGCAGGGCAAGAACCAGTTCGATCCCGGTATCTCCGGCAAGTTCGTCGAAGATCGGCAACTCGGTTGTGCCGGGGTTGGCGAACAGGTGGCGAATCCCCTCCGAGCGCGCGACCTCAAAGAACTGCTCACGTCCGGTCATGGTGGCCATTGCATCCCTCTTTCCCGCAGGCTGGTGACAGCGTGGAAGGCTAGGCGGCGCGCGCGCCAAGCGTCAAGAACACCGGCGCGCGTACCATTGGCGCATGCGGTTCCTGCGAGTCACGCTCGCCGCGGTGCTCGTCCTTGCGCCTGTCCTACCGGCGCGCGCATGGGTCCCCGAGCGCACTCCTCACCGTGACGCCGATTCGGCGGCAGCCACGCTCACCAGCCGGCCTGCAGCGCGCGGCGCGGTACCGGGGATCGTGATCGCGCGCGGCGGCGTCACGCTGCTGTCCCTGAACGCCACGCGCGCCATGACTCCTGCCTCACTGATGAAGCTCGCCACGACGACCGCGGCAATGCTGCGCTTCGGGCCGACACATCGATTCCAAACCCGAGTGACGGCGATACGCACCGGGCGCGCAAGCGCGGTTTCGGATCTTTACTTGGTCGGAGGCGGTGATCCGACGCTCGCGACCGAGGCATACCGGCGCGCGCGCTTTCTGCCGAAGCCGACCGACACGATCAAGCGCCCGGCGTTCGCCTCGGGATCGCCGACCATTGAGCAACTCGCTGCGAGGGTCGCGGCGAGCGGCATTCGCGCCGTGCGCGGGGACCTCGTCGCCGACGACACGTTGTTCGACGCGGTTCGAACACAACAGGGCTGGCTGCCCAGCTACCTCGGACCCGAACCGGACACCGGACTGCTCAGCGCCTTGACCGTCAACGAAGGCAGAGGGGATCTGCGCGGAAAGACGATCGTTGACTCCCCCACGACCGCCGCGGCGCAAGCCCTGCGGACCGCGCTCGGCGCGCGCGGGGTAACCGTGGCCGGGAAGGTGCGCGCGGGGCGCGCGCCGCGCGCCGCCGTCACCGTCGGGCGCGTGACCTCCCCGCCGCTCGCCCAGATGGTGGACTTCATCAACCGCTACAGCGTGAACTACCACGCCGAGTTGCTGCTGAAGTCCCTCGGAGCGTCCTTCGGTGGAGCCGGCACCACGGCCGCCGGCGCGCGAATCGTGCGCGAAGCACTCACGGCCGAGAAGATCCCGCTCGACGGCTTTCGCATGCTGGACGGCTCCGGCCTATCGCTGCTGGACCGCGCCACCCCTCGAACGATTGCCGCCCTGCTGAACCGCATCCTCACCGGAAAAGGAGCGGCGTGGGCGGCCTTGCGAGCCTCGATCCCTGCGGCGGGAGAACCCGGAACGCTTCTGCGACGGATGACTGCGGCGCCGACGGGCGGCAACCTGCGCGGGAAGACGGGACAGGTCAAGGGTGTGCGAGCAATGGCCGGATGGGTGACGGCCTCCGACGGCATCCCGATCGTGTACGTCGCGGTGTTCAACAACGCCGCACACCCGTTCACATTGACCGCACCACTGGATCTGTTCGGGCTGCTGCTCGCGCGCTACCCCGACTCGGGAAGCCGTTAGACTCCTCGCGCGATGGACGGATTTCGCAGAGCCAATCTCGCGTGGTGGAACGAGGCGGTCGAAGTTCACATGGCCTCCTCTCTCTACCGGGTCGACGAGTTTCGCGCTGGTGGGTCGTCCCTCAAGTGGCTGGAGATCGAAGAACTCGGCGACGTTTCCGGCCGGCGGATGTTGCACCTGCAGTGCCACTTCGGTCTGGACACCCTCTCGTGGGCGCGGCGCGGCGCGCGCGTCACCGGCGTCGACTTCTCCCAGGTCGCCGTCGCGCGCGCGCGCGAACTGGCCGCCGAGACCGGAATCGGCGCTCGGTTCATCTGCTCGGAGATCTCCACTCTGCCCGAGGTGCTCGACGAGGAGTTCGACATCGTCTTCACCTCCTACGGCGCCCTGTACTGGCTGCCCGACATCCACGACTGGGCCTCAATCGTCGCGCGGTACCTCGCGCCCGGCGGCACCTTCTACATAGCCGAGTTGCACCCGTTTGGATCCGTGTTCGACGGAGACGATCCCGACGTCGGTGAGTTCCGGCTGAAATACCCGTACTTCCACTCGCCCGAACCCCTTGCCGACGATACTCCCGACTACGCCGACCCTTCGGCGGCGTTCGCAAGCAAGACGACGTACGGGTGGACTCACCCAATCGGCGAGGTGGTCTCCGCGCTGATCGCGGCGGGGCTGCGCATCGAGTTCCTCCACGAGTTCCCGTTCTCGGTCTACCACCAGCTTCCGTTCCTGGCGCAGGACGACGACGGGCTCTGGCGCGCGCCGGAAGGCATGACGCCGATGCCCCTGGTCTTTTCGATCCGGGCGTCGAAGGAGTGAACATGTTCGTCGGCATCGACGTTTCGACCACACACGGATTCGACTGCTGCGTCATCGACGATGCACGACGGGTTGCACTCGTCGCCAAGGCGCGGGACCTTGCAGCCGTCGAGCCCGTACTGCGGGCCCTCCCGTCGTCAACGATATTTGCCGTCGCCGCCCCGTCCGGGCCGGCACGAGGCTTGCTCCCGGGCAACGACCACCGCGTCGCCGAACACGACGTGCAACGCCTCGGATTCTCGGTCCACTTCACCCCCTCGTCGCCGGAGGATGCGTCGGCTTGGATGCGCGAGGGGTTCCGCCTCTTCGCTGCGCTGGCCGACATCGGCTTCCCCCTGTTTCGAGGCGGAGATGCATCGCCCGGCTCGGCTATCGAGGTCTACCCGCGCCTGTCCTACGTGTCCGTCTCGGGAATGCGCCGAGGTGCCGGATCCAAGATTGACTGGAGCCGGCGAATCCTGCGGAGCCGGGTCCACGGACTCCCGCGGGACGCGGGACAAAACGCACTCGACGCGGCTTGTGCCGCGCTGACAGCGTGGCACTTCGGGCAGGGAACGTGGGTCGCCTACGGCGATGCCGCAGAAGGACTCATCGTCGCTCCGCGGTCGGCAACCGATCTTGCACGTCCGGGGGCGACATCGGCCGACCAGCTCTACCTCGCAATCGAAACGTCGGCTCCGCCGCGCGCGATTACTCCGTCGCGCGCCACGACCTTTGCCGATCGCGTCGTGGCGATCACCCGTCAGATCCCAACCGGAAGCGTCGCGACGTTCGGCGACATCGCGCGCTGGGCCGGCAAACCCGCCGGCGCGCGCGCCGTGGGCACGATCCTGAAGGCTCACCCTTACGAGCTGCCCTGCCACCGCGTCGTCAACGCCAACGGCGACCCGCCGCCGTTTCCCACCGACGCGGTCGAGCGACTCGGAGCCGAAGGCGTTGCGTTCAACGCCGGACGGGTCGATCTCACCGCATGCCGCTGGCGAGGACCGTCGTGAGCCGCGGGCTCCGGGAGTCGGCACCGCGCGCGCATACCTGACGTACCCTTGAGGCATGCGCGCGCGCGCGGTGCCGATCATCTCGGACGGACTTGCCCTCGAGGGCGAGTTGCTGCTGCCCGAGAACCCGAAGTGGGTAATCCTTCTGTGCCACGGCATTCCCAGCGGCCGACCGTCGAGCCCCGACGATCAGGGTTACGCCGGCCTGGCGCGCGCCCTGGCCTCGCACGGTCATGCCGTGATGTGGTTCGACTTCCGTGGGTGTCGCTCGGCGCCGGGCGACTTCTCGATCCGTGGCTGGCGCCGCGACATCGAAGCGGCCCTCGACGCGCTTGGAGCGCAACAAGAGATCGCGGGGCTACCGCGCGCGATCGTCGGATCAAGCGCCGGTGGATCGGCGGCGGTCTGTGCGGCGGCCCGTCGCGACGACGTCTCCGCCGTCGCGACGCTGGCCGCACCGGCGACGTTCGAATTCACCGGGCTCCAGGACGGATGGCCGGGGCTCCTTCAGCATTTCCGAAACCTCGGCATCGTTCGCGATCCCGGGTTTCCTGCCGACGCAGACACCTGGGGCGCCGAGTTCGCCGAAGAAGCGGCGGAACGTCACATCGCGTCCCTTTCGCCACAGCGCTTGCTGGTCGTCCACGGGGATGCCGACGACGTCATCGGCTACGCACACGCCGAGTGCCTCTTCGAGCGTGCCGGGACTCCAAAGGAACTCATCAGAATCCCCGGCGGCGCGCACCAGTTGCGCAAAGACCCTCGCGCAATTGCCGCGCTCGCAGATTGGCTCGATAGGTATGGCCTGCCCGGTCCAAAGGGGCCGTCGGCGACGTAGTTCAAGTAACCCCCCCTCAAGGTCGATATCTCCGGTGGCAGCAGTCGTCGTGCCCATTGACGGGGAAGAGCAAGGGGACAGGATGGAAGAACTGCGCAAGCCGTGCACGCACCGGGGAACCGACACGGTGCTCACCAGCATCATCGAAACCGGTCAAGGACCCGTCGACTTCTGCATCTGCAAGGAATGCCGGCGCTTCTGGCTCGAACGCGGCGGCTGGTTGCTGTCGCGCAGAGAGACGCTGTCCCTTTTGCGTTACTGGCCGACTCCGCACTCACTCGAACCGCTGGCGCGATAACGGAACCGCTCTGGGGGGCGGGTGGACCGAAAACCCTCTGATAGCATTCGGACTGAGGGTTGCTCGGTTCCTGCTGGATGAAACCTGCTGTGGCAGTTGTTCTACTTCCGGAACCACCGTACAGCCCGATGGATACCTCCGACCACGCAGCGTCGTCGGAGGGGTGGCACGGAAGGAGGGACACACTTGCGCGGAACCGTTAAGTGGTTCAGCGACGAGAAGGGCTTCGGTTTCATTTCCCAAGAGGGTGGCGAGGATGTCTTCGTCCATTACTCCGGGATCACGGGCGACGGCTACCGCTCGCTGGGCGAAGGCCAGGCGGTCGAGTTCGACGTCACCCAGGGACCGAAGGGCGCGCAAGCGACGAACGTTCGCGCGGTCTGAACGCAGCGAGTCGCACGCTTGAGAAGGGCCGGGAGACCGGTCCTTCTCGCATTTGTTGAGTGATTCAGCCGACGCGGAACATGCGATACGTCTCGGCGAAGTCAACGCCGAAGCGCTTCCCGGCCGCCGCGAACCGCTCGCGAACCCACGTTTCGATCTCCCCCGCCTCGGGCATCTGCGACTGATGGCACAGCAGTGCCTCGATCTTGCGATCGATCGTCGACGAGATATCTACCCAGGTCTCTCCATCCCCAAAGCTCGCCAGGAACAAGGCCTTGGGAAGGTGCGGCGCGAGGCCCTCTTCCTTCCACAGTTCCGGAAACATCAGCCCCGAAGAAGCATCCGGGTTGATCGAGCGCATGACGGTCTCTCCCACCGCGAGGTGATCGGGGTGGTTGATGTACGCGCCCATCGCGGTGCGAGCCGTCGGGTCGTGACTGATGACGACATCTGGGCGAAAACGTCGAATCTCGCGCGCAACGGCCTTGCGAAGTTCAAGCGTCGGATACAGGTACCCGTCCTCGAAACCCAGAGTGACGAGGCTCTTCGCCCCGACGATGTCGGCCGCCGCGCGCTGTTCGGCCATACGAATCCCCGTCAAACGCTCTCGCGTCATGTCGGGGTCACTCGATCCCGAGGCGCCGTTCGTGACTAGGACGTAGGTGACCTCGACGCCCTGGTCGGCCCAGGCGGCCGAGGTTCCCGCAGATCCCCATTCGGCATCGTCGGGATGCGCAAACACCACCATCGCCCGCTCGATCTCGAGTCCGTCTTTGAACAGCATCCTCACGCCCTCCTCGGAGTGCCGGAGTTTAGCGTCCGCCCGCAGCTGAGGCTCGGCCGCGGCAACGCGCTACGAACAACCCCTTCTAGGCGGCGGGGATTCCCGGGATGCTCGCCACGACGTCGACGGTGACGGATCCGGGGACGCGAGAAACCGCGTGATCGTTTGAATTCGGCGCGATTTCGAGGAACTGCTGGTGGCCTTCCTTGACCTCCCAGGACACCGCGGCCAAGTCAAGATCGAAGATCTGCGGCGTCGAGAGATTCAGCCACAGGGCCTTCAGTGCCGTGACCTGGTCGTCGATCACGACCGAGGTCTTAGCCACGGTGTCGTAGTCGATCAACTTGAAGAACACATACGCCTCAGGACTCGTGCCGGTCAGCCGAATCGAGACCCGCGGTGCTCCCACGATGCGCACTCCGGGCTTCAAGTACTCAAACGTCGGCAGGCACAGCGGTTTCGGAGGATCCCCACACTTCTTCGGCTCGGGCCCGGTCATCGTTCCGATCGGCAGCCAGTCCGCAGTGACGGCCGGGCAATCGCGCGCGTAGGACTGCGTCGAGTCCTTCTCGGTCTTCGGACGGCAGCCGGCGGGGGTTCCGGCAGTGCCCTGGCCGCTCGTCGGAGCAATCGCATGCGTGACGCGGGTCTGAGCCTCGACGCGTCCAACCTCCTCGGACGGCAGGTCCTGCGCGGAGGCGAACGTCCCGTCCTGGAGTTGGTACTCGAATGCCGGCCCGGTGTCGACCGACTCGTCTTCCTTGACCCACCGGTCGAACCAGTCGGCAACGCGGCCGGCGATGAGATCCGAGGCCGACCCCGGCACGCACGACGAACCCAGCGGCGCCAAAGTGTGTCCGCCGCAATACCAGATCATCTTGGTCTTGTCGGCGCCGACACGATCACGAATCGTGCGGAAGTTGGCAATTCCCTGGTTCAAGTTAAACAGCGTGTCGCTGGTTCCCTGGATGACCAACGCCGGCACGTTGATCCCGGGAAGAACCGTGCCGTCCACCAGCGTCGCACCTTCGATGTAGTGCTTCGGACTGCGCGCGTCGAACCACGAGTACGTTCCGCTCGTCCAGTCGTTGAGCGCAAGCGACTCCGCCGTCACCTGGTACAGCTGCCCGGCATACACGCCCGTCTCTTGCCCCGCGATTCCGCCCGTGGCCGAACCCACCGCGCCGCCTCCAACCAGGACCAAGTCCCAGCCGAGCTTAATGACGCCGTTTGGCTTGAGCGCCTGGGTGAGATCGTTCCAAGCGATCTGCGGAGCGATCGCGTCCACCCGCGAATCGGCCGCCGCGGTCTCGAGCTGGATTCCGCCGGCGTAGGAACCGCCGTACATGCCCATGCGCGGATCGCCCTCGGCGTCCAGCGCAATCCCTTCAACTCCGGCGACCAAGTCGATGAGCGCGCGCACGTCGCGCACCTCAAACTCCTGGGAATCAACGTTCGCCTCGCCGCCGGACTCCCCGAATCCGCGGGCGTCCCAAGTCAGAACCGCGTATCCACGATCCAGGAACATCTTCACGGTTGCGTCGTCCGCGCTGGTCGCGCGCGATCCGCCCCAGCCGTGAGAGTAGAACGCAACCGGCACCGGAACGTCACTCGCAGGCGTGAACAGCGTGTAGCGGATCTTGACGTTGTCGAAGGACACGACGAACCCGTTCGTCATCGTGACGTCGGCTGCGGCAACGCCGGCAAGATTGCCGACAACGAGCGCGGCCGCCACGACCATGCCTGCGATCCGGAATGCCTTGCGTCGGTGCATCGACATCTCTCCTAGGTGCGCAGAACGAAACCGGTGACACCCGGCCTATCAGGGGATTCGCCCATCCTTCGCGGATTCCTGCTCGACGCGGAAGCGTTACCGGCCGTCACGCACCGGACGATGCGGCATAACCGGAGAAGTCAGTCTGTTTCAGTGTCCTCACCCAGCGCCAGCGGCGGCTCGAAACCACACTCGTCCATCACCGTTGCGATCTCGTCCTCAGACCAGCCGCGAGCGGCCAAGGCTTCGGCCAGCCGGAGCGGCGCGAAGCTCGCGCCGCAGAACGGACAGTAGATCCACTCCGAGAGCGCGCGATGCGGCAACCGGCCTCGGCAGTACGCACACCGGGTCCGCTCTCCGGTCCATGTGGCCGCCGGAGTCTGCGCCGATTCCGGCGGATCCATCTCGCGGACTTCGACATCGCCGACCGCATCAAGGTACCCACGGCCGTAGTCCCACGAGATGTACTCGTCCGGATGCGGCTCGAATGCCGGCTCGTGCATGCGGGGTTCGCCGGTCTCCAGCATGTACTCAAGAGACTCCTTGAGCATGTCCCAGGCGTAGTAGTGATCCTCGCCGCAATCCCCGCACGTGATCATGACGCCCTTGTATCCGCGGTCGTCGAACATGTCGCGCAGAGAAGCAAGATCCTCGAGTTCCTCGAGGACCGATTCGCGCTCTTCGGGATCGATCTCGGCCATCGACGTCATCGTAACAGGGAGACGGCCTTGCGATCAGGCGCGCGCGAACGTCTCCAGCAGGCGCGCGTACGCTTCCATCGTGCGACCGGGATCCGGCGAGGCCCACGGCGGGTTGAGGATGATCGAGTCCACGGCGCCCTCGTACCGCCGAAGCTTGTCGCGCGCCTCGTCGGGGGTTCCCGCCACAGCAAAGGTCTCAACCATCTCGTCGGTGATGCACGCGACCATGCCGGGGAAATCACCGCGCGCGTGCGCCGCCCGCAACGAATCGACCACATCGCCCCAGCCATGCACGTCGAACACCCCCCGATAGGTGCGTGTGGTGCCGTAAAACGCGATCTGCGCCTTCGCGCCGACGGCGGCTTCCTCGTAGGTGTCGGCGACGCTGGTGATCACCGACTGCGCGATCTCAACTTCGGACGCCGCGCGACCCGACGCCTGCAGGCCTTCGGCGAGGGCCGGCTTCGCGACCTCGTTGAGGTACCGAAGGCTCGTGAAAGGATGCCCCAGGAACCCGTCGGCCCGCTCTCCGGTCAAACGGACCATGTCGTGGTTGACCGCCGCCAGGTAGATGGGGATTCGCCCGACCGGGCCCGCGCCGGGAAAGGGCGGCATCGTCACGGTGTAGAAACGGCCGCGGTGATCGATCGGAGCACCGCCGAATGCGTCCCATACTTCGCGGCAGACCTCGATCAGTTCCCGCATTTTCGGGGCGGGGTGCTCGAAAGGCGTCGAGTAGCGCTGCTCGTTGACTCGCTTCACTTGCGTGCCGAGACCGAGAACGAACCGGCCGCCGGATAACTCGGCTAGGTCACGGGCGGTCATCGCGGTGATCACCGGCGAACGCGGGAACGCAAGCGTGATGCTGGTGCCGACGCGCACTCGTCGTGTCGCAGCCAGCACAACCGCCGCCGATACGTACCCGGTGCGTGACGTCTCGGGAACCCACAAACTGTCGTACCCCGCGTCTTCGCAACGCCGTGCCAAATCGCCCAGAGCGTCCAGCGGACCTCCAATGGCGATACCGATGGGAGTCATGGATTGTCCTTTCGGTCCGAGATCGGGCCGAGCATAGCGCGAACACCTCGGCGCGCCGCACCAGCGACATGGGCCCGGCGGGCCATGGACGATGGACCTCTCCCGACTTACCGTCGAGACGACGTTGGAGGAACGCGATGAAAGCATTTCGAACGCTTGTCGTGGCCGGAGTCTTCGCGGTCATCGCTTTTCCCGGAGGTTCGTTTGGTGCGGCGCCGGTCGTGCACGTGCGTCACGGAGCCAGCCTCAACTGGTCGGGTTACTCCGCCACCGGCGGGCAGTTCGCGTCGGTAGCGGCTGCGTGGACACAGCCGGCCGTCACGTGCGCAGCGCTTGAAACTTCGTACGCCGGTTTCTGGGTCGGCATCGACGGCGACGGAAGCAGCACCGTCGAGCAGATCGGAACCGCAGCCGACTGCAAGCGCGGCACTCCTGCGTACTACGCCTGGTACGAGATGTACCCGAAGTTCCCGGTAACGCTGACGATGTCGGTCTCCCCCGGTGACGTCGTCGAAGCATCGGTCGAAGCGAGCAACCGCGGGACGTTCATTCTCTCCCTGCGAAACACCACCACCGGAGCATCGTTCACCACAACCAAGAAGATGCGACGGGCCCAGAGGATTTCCGCGGAGGTCATCGCGGAAGCTCCTTCGGGCGCGCACGGCGTACTCCCGCTGGCCGACTTCGGCACGGTGTCGTTCGTCTCGAGCACGGCCAACGGAATTCCGATCGGCAACTTCTCCCCGGAGCAGATCGCCATGGTCGACGACGAGGGGACGATCAAGGCTCAACCGTCGTCACTGACCGGTGCGACGGACTTCTCGGTGACCTGGCAGCACCCGTAGGTCAGCGAAGCGCGGGGATGACTTCGCTCGCGAAGAGTTCAGCCGAGCCGCCGTCCGGGGAATCGGGGAACCACACGATGAAGCCCATCGCGCCCTCGGCCCTGTAGCGGCCGATCTTGTCGATGACTTGCGACACGGTACCGATGAGGTTGGCCTCAATGCGCTTGTCCTCCGCTTGTCCCCACAAGCTGGGATTGGCGTCGAGGATTGCTCGCAGACCCGCCTCGTCGCGCGCGACGAGGCAGTCCAGGTGCAGGGTGAGTCCGATCTCGGCCGGATCGCGCCCGACGGCCTCGCAATGCGTGCGCAATACGTCACGCTTGCGCGCGAACATCTCGACGGGGCCCATAAGGTTTGCGTAGTCGGCGTGCTCAGCGACAACACGCAATGTCTTACGCTCGCCGCCGCCTCCGATCCAAAGCGGCGGACGCGGGGTCTGCACCGGTTTCGGGTCGCAGTACGCCTCGGTCACGCTTGCGTAGCGCCCGGCGTAGGTGGCGGCTTCGTCCCGCCACATGCGCTTGAGAATCTCGACCGTGTCGGCCAGGTACCCGATGCGCGCGCCGGCGGAGGGGAACTCGTAGCCATAGGCGGCGAACTCCTGGTGATACCAGCCGGCGCCAACACCCATCTCCAACCGCCCGCCGCTCGCGACGTCCACGCATGCCGAGATCTTGGCCAGGTGCGCCGCGTTTCGATACGGCGTGCAGGTGACCATCTGACCGATGCGAACCGTCGTGGTCCGCTCGGCCAGGGCCATCATCCCGGTCCAACACTCAAACACCGGCGTGGGACGCGCGGGCGGCGGGACGGAGTGGAAATGATCGTAAAGCCAGATCGAGTCGTAGCCGAGTCGCTCGTAGTCCTGCGCGACCCGGCACATCGTCCGGTACGCCTGCGGACCGGTCAATCCGTCAAACTCGCCCTTCCATCCCTGGGGGACAAGTGCGCCGAAATGAAGACCGGTCATCGCGGCGTGATCAGCTCAGCGACTCTTGCAGGCTCGACGACGGCGGCGCGTACTTCTTGGAGCGGTCGGCGAACAACCCGGGCACCTGGCCCACGAGTTCTTCGACCGTCCAACGCGAATCCTTCTTGATGATGTTGTCGAAGGTCCAGCCTTCGAACAACTGCACCGTGCCGCCGTAGACGTAGAAGCACTGGCCGGTGATCTCGGCGGATTCGTCGGTCGCGAGGTAGGTGACCAGCGGGGCGACGTTCTCGGGATCCCACTCGTCAAAGGGGCCCTCGGACTTGATGTCGCCGAAGGTGCGCTCGGTCATGCGGGTGCGCGCGGCCGGAGCGATCGCGTTGGCGGTGACGCCGTAGCGGCCCATCTCCATGGAAACGATCTGCGCGAAGGACGCGAGACCCGCCTTGGCGGCACCGTAGTTGGACTGGCCGATGTTGCCGAGCACGCCGCTGGTCGACGAGGTGCAGATAATGCGGCCGTTCGCAGGCGCGCCGCCGGCTTCCTTGGACTTCGCGCGCCAGTAGACGCACGCGTGACGCGTGGGCGCGAAGTGGCCCTTGAGGTGCACCCGCATGACGGCGTCCCAGTCGGACTCGTCCATGTTGAAGATCATCTTGTCGCGCAGGATTCCGGCGTTGTTGACCAAGATGTCCAGCGACCCGAAGGTCTCGATCGCCTGATCGATCATGTTCTTGGAACCGGCCCAGTCCGCGACGTCGTCGTAGTTCGCCGCCGCGGTGCCGCCGGCCGCGATGATCTCGTCGACCACTTGCTGCGCCGGACGCTGGTCGGCGCCGGACCCGTCCCACTCGCCGCCCAGATCGTTGACGATGACCTTTGCTCCCTGCTTCGCCAGCAATAGCGCCTCACCGCGACCGATGCCGCGACCGGCGCCCGTAACGATGGCTACCTTCCCGTCGAGAAGACCCATGAACCCGTCCTTCCGTTTGTGGTGTTCGGTTGGCGGCCTAGTCTGCCACCGCCCGTGGCGCCCGGTCGAATGAGCGCACGGCAAAAGCGGGCTCGGGCTCGGGGTAGTCCGAACGAATGTGCACGCCGCGGGATTCGGCGCGCGCGCGCGCCGCGCGAACAACTGCCAGGCACAGCGAACGATGCGGTGACTGCGGCAGCGTGGACAGCGCCTGTCCGGCCGCGCGCAATCCGTCCTCGTCGCGAATCGGCCCCGCTCCCGCCCACATGATTGCGGGAATCCGCGGGTCGATGTCCTCGACCGCGGCAAAGGAAACGCGCGCGCCGTGCTCGGGAACCGGCTCATCCATGATCACCGCGCCGACTCGACGGCCGACGACGACCGCCTCCAGCAACGAATTGCCGGCCATCCGGTTGGCGCCGTGCATCCCAGTCGAGGCGCACTCCCCCGCGGCCGCCAGTCCCGGCATACTCGTTCGGCCGTACGCGTCGGCCGCGACTCCGCCGACGAAGTAATGCGCCGCCGGCGACACCGGCAGAATCTCGGTGACCGGATCCAGCCCGCGTCCGCGCGCGCCTTCAATGACGGTCGGGAACCGTTCTTCCAGCCCCGGGATGTCTCGACAGTCCAGGAATACCGCCCCTTGCCCCAAGATCGCCTTGGCTACGACGTGGCGCGGCCCCAACTCCTCGACGAAGCGCTCGCCGCGCTCATTGATCAGGCGCGCGCCGGCGCCGCGCAGAGCCTCGGTCAACAGCACGCTTTGCGGACGGCCGTCGGTGAGCACAGTCGGATGAAACTGCATGAACTCGAGGTCGGCTACCTGAGCGCCCGCCTCCAGAGCCAGGGCGATTCCGTCGCCCGTGGCGCCCGGGGCGTTGGTCGTGCTCCCCCACAGCGCGCCGGCTCCACCGGTGGCCATCAGCGTGACGCGGCCCAAGAACGCAGCCTCAGGTGTCTGCACGCCCACGCACCGGTCACCGACGA